>JAQXVF010000057.1 GCA_029224785.1 Bacillota bacterium | reverse complement strand
TGCCTCCCGAACAGAGCCGCTGAACACCCCGGCATCCTGCTGTACATAAGAATACCGGCTGCGAAGCTGCCCAAGAGACAGTTCCTTTACATCCCGGTCACCGATCATAACGCTTCCTTCGCCGGCTTCATAAAACCGTTCCAGCAGGTTCAGCATGGTAGTCTTACCGCTGCCGGTCAATCCCACAATGGCTGCAGCAGAACCTGCCGGAACGGTAAAGGATACATTCTTAAGTGCCTGCTTTTCTCCATAGGAGAAAGAAACATTACGAAAGGATACTGCAGGCGCAGCGCCGGCATCAGAAACTGCATTTGCAGCTTCTGATGCCTCGGCCTCTGTCTGCTCCTTGGGGGCTTCCACAATGTCCACCACCCGAGCAGCCTGTCCCTGAATTGTCTTGATCTGCTGCCAGGTATAGATCAGATCTCCAAACCGGGCATTGATCGTGCTGGAAAAGAGGAAAAACGCCACCCAGTCAGCAGCGGTGATCCGTCCCTGCTGCAGCAGGATCGCTCCGAAAATAATATTTCCCATGTGCTGCAGCAGATTGATCGCTGTTGCGATTCCCGAGTCTGCACAGGTAACCTTCGTGCTGTACATCCGGGCATCAAACAGATCCTTCGATGCAGCCTGCCCGTTTTTATGTTCCTCTTTTTCTGTGCAGAACTGCTTGATCAGCGGAAGATTCTTTACCCGTTCCCCCAAGTAACCGGTCAGCACGCCGATCCGCTGGTAAATACCTACCTGGGCTTTGTACATCCACCGGCTCACGATCACCATATAAACATACTTCACCGGCAGAAGAATAAGAATCGGTATTAAAAGAAGACGGTCAAAATCCCCGATCACAAAAAGCGCAGCAACAATATAGTAGATCGTGGGAATCAGGCTGACAATCAGACTGGCAAGTCCGCCGACACCTGCTTCCAGATCGTTGGTAATGGCAGAGGTCAGAGCAGTGGGCGTATTGCGGTCATAGTAGTCCGTGCGGATACGAACCATTTCTCCCCACACCTTGTTTCTGGCGTTGCGAATCGTCCAGTTTCTGGAAATACCGAGAAAGCCGAAATCAGCAAGCAACACCAGGGCGTAAAGAATATAATAGAGAATGGCGTCCCGCAAAGCGGAAGCCTCCAGACTTCCGGACATCAAGGCTGTCGTCGTTGTGGGCAGCATCAGTGTTGCCTGGCTATAAAGCATTTCAAAGGCAAACGCGATCAAAAGAACCAGCCAAGGCAGATGGATCTGGCGGATCATCCGGAAAAATCCCGCCCAGCTACCGGTCTTTTCTACTTTTTTCATCCGTTTCATGGTGTCCTCTCTCCGCTGCGGATTATTCTACGGGAGTCCCCCCGCTGTAGGACTTGTAATACTCAATATAAGCACTGGCGGTCGCCTCAGAAATCATTCCGTTGGCCTGGAAGGAGAGCAGCATTGCCTCTGCAGAGTCAGCTGCAGCAAAGCTGTAGAGTACACAGGGATCCTCTTCTGCAACGCTCAGAGCCGTGCCAAAGGAAGTATACAGATCGATCACTGCCTGGGCGTTCTCAGGGGTATCGCAGATCATAAATTCATAGTATCCGACAAGAGTGTCTTCTGCGTCAGCATACAGAACGGAATACATTGCCTTTACGCCATAGCTGGCTGCAGTGGAGACTACTGCACTGTTCTCATCACAATAGAGCGCATAGCGTGTCTCAAAAGTCAAGTCTGTGGGGTCCGTAAAGGTATACTTGTCGGTCATTTTGATGTCACCGGTGCTGCCGCCAGCGGCACCGCCCTTATCACCGGATGCGAACAGAGAGCCACAACCGCTTAACAGACCCAGAACCATAATCAGGCTCAACATAATACATAACATTTTCTTCATTTTCCATTCCTCCGATTTTCCATTTCATTCTGTTGCACGTATGAAAATACGGCGTATTCCTATTATAATTTCGAAAGCTGCACAACTCAATAGAATGTGCTTATTTTGGGCGCATATGTGTCTATCCAGGGAGAATACAGGACAATTCTGAAACAGAAATGATGATTGTTTTGACTCCGTATCGCGAACGAATGTCTGCCGGATGCAAACGCGCAAGCCTTCCTATCGTAAAGTACAGCATCCAAAAACGTTTCAGCCTATTTCCGGTGCCGCTGTACGGCAGGAGCCTATGCTGCTGGGCGGCATCCAACAAAACGAATAGAACAAATAAGTCCCTCCTGCGGTGCCGGTCAAAGCAGCTTCGCAGGAGGGAAAAAACTTTGTAGGTACGATGGCTACCCGGCACTTCTGAAAAATATCCCGTTTGGGTCAAATCCGGGTCAGACAGATTTTAGCGGATGATGGAAGGACAGAACCAATCGTAGGGACACCCCTCCGGGGTGTCCGAAATCATGCCAATTTTTGCGCGATCCTATTTTTACGGACACCGCAGGAGCGGTGTCCCTACACACTTTTGCAACCGATAATAAAAGGAAAAGTTCCGATTTCAAGAAGAAATCGGAACTTTATGGGGTGGGTAAAGGGACTCGAACCCTCGATCTTCAGAGCCACAATCTGACGCCTTAGCCAACTAGGCCATACCCACCAAATATCCATTTTTGCTGATCGACTGCCTTAGAAATGGCACGCCAGGAGGGACTCGAACCCCCAACCTACTGCTTAGAAGGCAGTTGCTCTATCCAGATGAGCTACTGGCGCATAATGGAGCGGGTGACGGGAATCGGACCCGCGTATCCAGCTTGGAAGGCTGGTGTTCTACCATTGAACTACACCCGCAAGTCGCCCTGACGAATCAGCTATACAATCTTATCATACGGATGGGGTTCTGTCAAGCATTTCCCTCGAGAATTGCGGGGATTTTTTTCAGGATCACATCGGCAATTGCGCCTTCTCCGCAGGGGCAAACGCTGGGAAAACGGCCTTTCAGGATGCTGTCACCGGGGCAGAAAGGATAGTCTGCGCCCTCCAGCATAGTCAGATCGTTCATGGCATCTCCCACACACACCAGGTACTTCCTGCCCAGCTCCCGCTGCAGACACCGGGCGGCACGGTGCTTGGATACACCCTTGGCGTGGACATCGATAATCCTGGGGGCGGCCCGGAACACCGCTACCTTGTCACCAAAGCGGTCCGTCAGCGCGGCCTCTACCTGATCGATGCGGCGCAGCTCCGCCTCGTCTCCGCCGTACAACCCGGCAACGGTGCCGTTTTGGATCTCTCCGTACAGGGTAAACTTCAGGAATGGACCCAAATCGGTGCCCAGGGGCACGGTTGCATGGGCGCAGCCGACATGCTCGTAGAACCGGTTCCAGCCCGGGTTTTCCCAGAAGGTGTAGTGGGCTTCAAAGTTCTGAATCTCCAACGTCAGGTCCGGAAACAGGGCATGGACCTCTTCGATCGTCTCCCACATGGGAAGGTCAATATAGTGGACGTTGGAAAACACGCCCGTCGCCGGATCCCAGTCGGCGCTTCCGTTGTACAGCAGCAGGGGCGCGTTGACGGGGATGTCCGTTGAAATGCTCCGGTACATGGGCAGACTTCTCCCGGTATTCACCGTAAAGGCACCGCCGTTGCGGATAAAGTAGGAGATGGCATCCAGATTGCGCTGAGGGATGGTGGAATCCGGTGCCGTCAGGGTGCGGTCGTAGTCTACGGTCAGCAGAAAATCAGAGAATTGGCCCATGGCATTATTTCATCCTTTCCAATTTGTCGCAGACCTGACGGAAGTACTCCGGAAGCTCTGCCATGGTTACCACCACCCGGCCGGTGCGGGGATGGCGGAAGCTCAGCACGGAAGCATGGAGGCACTGGCTGCTTTGCCCCAGCTCCGGCTTCTTGTGGCCGTACACCGTGTCTCCCAGAATGGGGTGGCCGATGTAGGCCATGTGTACCCGGATCTGGTGGGTCCGGCCCGTTTCCAGCCGGCAGCGGATGTGGGTATACCCGGCATAGCGGCGCACCACCTCCCAGTGGGTCACGGCGCTGCGGGAATTCCGATCCGTGACGCACATTTTCTTCCGATCCGTGGGATGGCGGCCGATGGGGGCATCCACGGTGCCGCTGTCCTCCTTGAGAACGCCGCAGACGATGGCGTCGTAAATGCGGTACATACTGTGGTCCTTGAGCTGGGAGGCCAGCACCACATGGGACAGGTCGTTTTTGGCCACTGCCAGAAGGCCGGAGGTGTCCTTGTCAATGCGGTGGACGATGCCGGGCCGCAACTCTCCGTTGATGCCGGACAGACTGTCGCCCTTGGCGAACAGCAGCCCGTTGACCAGGGTGTCCTGCTCATGGCCCGGGGCGGGGTGAACCACAAGGCCCTTGGGCTTGTTGATAACCAGCAGATCCTGGTCCTCGTACACGATGTCCAGGGGAATCTCTGCCGGGAGGATGTCCACTTCTTTCGGCTCCGGAATGGTGAGGCAGACGGTGTCACCGGGCTGGAGCTTGTCGTTTTTCTTGCCGGGCCTGCCGTTTCGCAGGACGCAGCCCTCCTCCAAAAGACGCTGGGCGGCGGACCGGGTCATGCCCTCCACGGATCGGGCAAGGAACGCGTCCAGGCGTTCCCCGGGGGTATCGGCGGTCAGGGTCATTGTTTTCCGTCCTTCCAGAAGGATTTGTTGAAGAATACCAGGTGGACCAGCAGGGCGATGCACCCGCAGGTAATAAAGCAGTCCGCCACGTTGAAAACGGGAAAGTCCATAAAGGCGGTCTCGATCATGTCCACCACATAGCCATGACGGATCCGGTCAATGAAGTTGCCTGCGCCTCCGCCGTAGATGGCGGCGATGCACCAGCGCTCAAAGACGGTAAAGGCCATGGCCTTTGTCCGGTATTCCCACACCACGGCAGCGGTGAATACCAGAAAAATCAGGACAAACAGCCACCGGGCACCCTGAAACGAGGAAAAGGCCGCGCCGTAGTTGTGCACCTGGGTCAGGTTCAGAACACCGGGAATCAGGGGAATCCGGGTGAACAGGGGAATATTTGCTGCTACCAGAGCCTTTACGCCCTGATCCAGAGCGGCTGCCAGAGCGGCAAACAGGGTCATCATCAGAAATTCCATAGTAACCTCCGGGATAAGATGAGGCAGATACCTTATAATAATATATAGATGATACCATGCCGGGGCACGGATGTCAAAAGATAAAAAACCCGCCCCGGATATTTCCAGGACGGTGCTGCAAGAGCCGAAAGTTAAGTTGCACGAAACCCTTTGCAGGCGGACCGAAAGGCCTCATACTGCTCAGGGGTGCAGTCCATGCGGACCCGCATGGGAGCGCTGTGGTCCAAAGCCACCAGACCCATCAGACTTTTGGCGTTGACCCACTGGGTGTCATTTCCGGTAATGATCCGGAAAGGCTGGACAGTGGCAATGGAAACAAATTCCACCACATCCTCAAAGGAGGAAAATTCAACAGTAAATTCCCGCACAACCATTACTCCAAACTGTACAAATGGGTTTTTTTCGTGTATAATGTTGGGAAACGTTCTTTCACTCGGTACAATGCTTATTATAGCAGGTTTTTGGGGGATTTCAATTAGCGGTTCAGATGAAATGAACAAAATAATCAGATGAAATTTGGTGAAGATTGACATGAAAGTTGGATTTTACACCCTTGGATGCAAGGTGAATCAATACGAAACCCAGGCGATGGAGCAGTATTTCCGGGAAAAGGGCACTCAGATCGGCAGCTTTGAGGAGCCGTGCGACGGATATGTGGTCAACACCTGCTCGGTGACTGCGGTGGCGGACAAGAAAAACCGGGCAGTGATCCGCCGCTGCCGGCGGGAGCACCCCGATGCCGTCATCGGCGTGTGCGGATGCTACAGCCAGCACGCCCCGGAGGCGGTGCGGGATCTGGGCGTGGACGTGATCTCCGGCAGCGGCGGACGGCAGGCCTTTGCGGAAATGATGCTGGCGGCCCTGACCGACGGACAGAAGAGGGAAAGCCTGGACAATGCCCTGGGCCGCCGGGCCTTCGAGGTGCTGCCTGCCGGTGGGCTGGAGGAGCGGACCCGGGCCATGCTGAAGGTCCAGGACGGCTGCGTGAATTTCTGCACCTACTGCATCATTCCCTACACCCGGGGGCCGGTGCGGTCGGCGCCTCTGGAGCTGGTGACGGCCCAGGCAAGGTCTCTGGCGGACCGGGGATACCGGGAGATCGTCCTCACCGGCATCGAGATCGCCTCCTGGGGGGTGGACCTTCCGGGAAAGCCGTCCATGACCGATATGGTAGAGGCTGTTTGCCGGGCGGTGCCGGATCTGCGGATCCGTCTGGGCTCTCTGGAGCCGCGGGTGGTGACGGAGGAAATGTGCCGCACCCTGTCCCGGTATCCCAATCTCTGTCCCCAGTTTCACCTGTCCCTCCAGTCCGGATCCGATGCGGTGCTGGCCCGGATGCACAGAAAGTATCGTAAAGCGCGTTTCCTGGAGAGTCTGGCGCTGCTGCGGCGGTATTTCCCGGGCTGCGCGGTGACCACGGACATGATCGTGGCCTTTCCCGGGGAGACGGAGGAGGAGTTTCAGGAGAGCCTGGACTTCATCCGGGAGTGCCGTTTTGCGGATATGCATATTTTTCCCTATTCCCGCCGCCCCGGCACCCCGGCGGACAAAATGCCGGGCCAGCACGGCAACGAGGTAAAGGAACAGCGCAGCCGCAGGGCCATCGCCGCTGCGGAGGAAATGAGCCGGGCCTACCGTCAGGGCAAGGTGGGCACCGTGACCCGGGTGCTGTTCGAGGAGGCGGAAGGGGAGTATTACACAGGCCACACGCCGGACTACCTGAAGGTCTATGTCCGGGGAGAAAACCTGCATAATCAGGTCCTTCCAGTGCTCCTTTTGGGGGTGTTTCGGGACGGAATGCAGGGGGAAATCCTGAAAATGCAGGAATGAGAATCGAATGATTCAAAAATGTACTTGCAGCGAAGACAAACGGCCATGTCGGTGCGCTTGTGGGGGACTGAAGAGATTTTTCCCCTGTTTTCTCCCGCGGATCTGCATTTTGCGGGTGCCCCATCGGCTTGAAATGAAATCTCTGGAAATCTATTGGAAATTTCCATGAAAACCAGGGGAAACCCAATGGAATCCTCTCATTTTTGGAGGAAATAACAAAAATAACAAAAAAAGAAAAGGACAGATTCAGGGAATTGTGTATTGTGGCGAATTTTTGTAAATATTTGATCGAAATCGAAAAAACAAGTTGATTTGACAGAATTGCCATGATAAAATAGTTCCAATTCTAATTCCAAAACGGGAAAAACGGTTTGATTGAAATGCCTTGGAAACTTGCAAATCATCGTCTGTTTTCCTGCGGAAGAGGAAGCTGCTCTGTATAATATGGTTGCCCATCCGGTGATCTATTATGATTGGCGAAAGCCAAAAAATATTTAAGGAGGAAAAGAAATGAAAAAGTTTCTGGCAATGCTGCTGGCAGTTGTGATGGTTCTTTCCATGGCGGCCTGCGGCAGCAAGACCCCTGCCGAGACGACTGCAGCTCCGACCTCTGGGGATACCACTCCCGCAGAGACCACGGTTGCAGAACCCGAAGTGGTAGACACCTACACCTATCACACCTACATCACCCAGTTGGCAAACAACTGGAACCCCCACACCTGGGAAGTGAACGCCGATGACACGATCCTGAGCTATGTGTCCACTCCTCTGGCCACCATGTCCATCCTGGATTCCGAGAACGGCGTTTACCAGTGGGTGTACCAGGCTGCTACCTATGTGGAGGACGTTACCGCCGAACACCAGGATGACCTGGACAAGTACGGCGCCAGCCTGCCCGAGGGCGCTACCTCTGCCGACGTGACCTCCGGCTACGTCTACGAGATCGGCCTGAACCCCGACATGCGCTGGGAAGACGGCACCCCCATCAATGCAGACACCTATATCTACTCCATGAAGGCTCTGCTGGATCCTGCCATGAAGAACTATCGTGCAAACCTGTACTATGCAGGCGAGTCTGCTGTTGCAGGCGGCGATAAGTACTACTACGCAGGCGACACCGCCTACGTCGATGCTCTGGGCGCTTATGCAATGGAAGACCTGGTCAAGAATGACGACGGCACCTACTCCACCGCCGACGGTCTGCCCATGTACATTGCTGTTGCCTTCCCCCTGGACTGGACCAGCGGCAACACCCTGGCTGACTATGTGGGTGCCTACGGCGATCAGTACTTCGATGTCACCAACTGGGAGACCCTGACCGGTATGGCTGACGAGAACGGCCTGATCCCCCTGACCGATGACAACCTGGCTCTGTTCGCTCCCGTGACCACCGGCAACGAGGCATGGGGCGAGACCGAGGCAGATCTGCCCAACTACTTCGTATATTCCAAGTCCTATCCCGAGTGCGGCTACGACGAGACTGTCGGCTGCTACAAGGTTGACGACTACACCATCCGTTACGTCTGCCAGACCGCTCTGGCCCGCGACTACTTCCTGACCTCCTGCACCTCCAACTGGCTGGTCTACGAGGACCTGTACGAGGCAGGCAAGGACACCACCGGTTCCCTGGTGACCACCAGCTACAACACCAACATGGACAACACCATGTCCTACGGCCCCTACAAGTTCGAGTCCATCCAGGAAGGCAAGCAGATGGTCCTGGTGCAGAACGAGGAGTGGTACGGCTACGAGAAGCAGGCCGACGGCACTCTCCTGTCCATGACCGACTATGATGTGGACGGCGCTCCCGTGCAGCGCTACCAGACCACCAGCATCGTCATCGACGTGATGACCGACGACGCTGCCAAGCAGGCATTCCTGAAGGGCCAGCTTTCCAACTGGACTGCTTCCGCTGAAGAACTGGTGACCTACGGCGCTTCCGACCGTCTGTACAAGGTTGACGAGACCTACACCATGTCCCTGTTCATGTGCGTCGGCCTGGATAAGCTGAAGGAAATGGACGCTTCCAAGGGCAACACCAACTCTGTGGTTCTGTCCAACGTCAACTTCCGTAAGGCTATGAGCCTGGCCATCGACCGCTCTGAGTACGTTACCGCTACTGCCGGCTACAAGCCTGCTTTCGGCATGCTGAACAGCCTGTATATGTACAACGCCTACGAGGATCCCACTTCCTCCTACCGTAACTCCGACGAGGCTATGCAGGCTATCTGCAACCTGTATGGTGTTGAGTACGGCGAAGGAACTCCCTACGCCACTCTGAAGGATGCTTACGACTCCATCAACGGCTACAACCTGACCGAGGCCAAGGCCCTGATGAAGCAGGCCTGCGACGAGCTGGTTGCTGAGGGCCTGTACACCGCCGGCGAGCCCATCGTTATCCGTATCGGCTGGGCGAAGGGCTCCATGGGGACCGCCGATAACCAGCAGGTCACCCTGCTGAACAAGTATGTCAATGCTGCTTTGGAAGGCTCCGGCTTCGGCACTCTGACCTTCGAGGCCGTTGACAACATCAACGACCGTTACGGCGATACCGCCAAGGGCGAATACGCCATTGGCTACGGTGCATGGGGCGGCGCTGCCTTCTATCCCTTCCGTAACTTCCAGGTCTACTGCGATCCCGATCAGTACTCCATCCACGAGGCCGGTTCCTGGGATCCCACTACCACCGATCTGACCATCAACGTCGACGGTGAGGATGTCACCATGACCTGGCAGATGTGGTCTCGTTCCATGGTTGGTACCGGTCCTTATGCCAACGCCGACTTCTCCACCAAGCTGCACATCCTGGCAACGATGGAAGAAGAGTACCTGAAGTTGGTGTATCGTATCCCGCTGGCAACTACCACTGCCTGCGAACTGGTAAGCTATCAGCTTGACTACTACACCGAGGACTACAACATCATGTACGGCTTCGGCGGCCTGGAACTGATGCGCTACAACTACAGCGATGCTGAATGGGCTGACTTCGTTGCCAGCCAGGGCGGCACTCTGAACTACGAATAATCTCGTTTTTCGTTTCGGTTTGCAGCATTGATTTGGCGGCCAGGGGGACATATGGCCCCCTGGCTTGCTTTTCTGTTTCTCCGTGAAGCAGGAAGAGACTACTGTTTTTCGCTGAGTGACGCATTTCCGGGACTGCGGTTCCCAGCGAAGCACAGTAGTGAAATAAAAATCCTTGCAAAGGAGTAGATGCATATGAAAATGGCAAAGTACTCACTGAAAAGATTGATCCTCATGTTCTTCACCTTGTTTGTGATCGTGACGATCTGTTTTTTCCTGATCCGTATGCTGCCGAGAGAACTTCCGACGGATAAGGTCCAGGCACAGGCCATTGCTGCCCGCTGGGAGGCGCTTGGCTATAACGAGCCGCTGCTCGTACAGTATGGCATTTACCTGAAGAATATTGTGACCCAGTGGGATTTCGGTACCTCCTGGTATATTCAGACCCGCCAGCCCGCATGGGAGCTGCTGACCAGCCGACTGCTGCCCACCGTGCTGGTCAACCTGTATTCCCTTGTATTTGCCATTCCTTTGGGCCTGGCGTTGGGAATCTATGCGGCGATCAAGAAAAACAAATGGCAGGACAGCCTGATCTCCACCATGGTCATGGTGTTCGTCTCCGTGCCCTCCTATGTATATGCCTTCCTGGTTCAGTATTTCCTGTTTTTCAAGCTGGATCTGATTCCTTTGCAGGTGTATTCTCTGGCGGATGCCGGTGGCTCCTGGTTTACCGCAAAGATGTTCCACAGTATGCTGGGCCCTGTCATTGCACTGTCCTTCGGTGAGATCGCGTCTCTGTGCCGGTTTACCCGTGCAGAGCTGACGGAGACACTGACCTCCGATTATATGCTGCTGGCCCGGACCAAGGGTCTGACCCGTGCACAGGCAACGTCCCGTCATGCCATGAAAAATGCCATGGTGCCCATCCTTCCCATGATCATCTCCAGTTTCGTGGGCATTCTGGGCGGCTCCATGATCATTGAGCAGATCTTCGGCGTTCCCGGTGTTGGCCGGCTGTATATCCAGTCTATCAATCTGCTGGATTACGATGTGTTTATGGTGGACTGCGTTTTCTATACGTTTGTCAGCCTGCTGGCCGGTATTGTGGTCGACCTGAGCTACGGCTTCATCGATCCGAGAATTCGTATGGGAGAGTGAGCTTATGGCAGAGAATAAGAATAACTATACCTCCATCCCCAAAGAGAAATTCTCCTTCGTGCATGATGGAGAGCGTATTTCCGACAAGAAGTTTGACGATAAGCCCATCGGCTATTTTAAGGACGCGTGGATCCGCTTCCGCAAGAGTCATGCAGCCGTGGTAGCCACGGTGATCATCATTCTGATTATTCTGTTTGCCCTTCTTGCCCCGGTGTTTATCAGCACCCATGATGCAACCTTCATGGTGGCGTCCTATGCCAAAAAGCCCGGACGCCTGAATTCCTTCCTGTATGACTACGGCATTCTGGACGGCGGCACGAACCGTGACTTCTCCGAGAAGGGCCTGATCAAGGCCATCGCCGTGGGCATTGGCGCAGAGGATTGGGCCGGCAATGGTGTCAGCTACGAACAGGGCATGGAAAGCGATTACCAGCCCATTCGCCGCATCAACAACAGCCGTGTCTCCGTTGGCGCCGGCAACAAGGAAAGCACCATCTATAATTCCCGGGTAGATACCTATCTGGAGGTTGGCTTTAACTACCTCAGCGTGGAAAAGAGCGAGTATGAGGCCATTCTGGCTTTCGAGCAGGAGACCGGCCTTCATGTGCTGTATCCGCTGGTGGCCAACAACGAGTACTGCCAGGATCCCCTGGATGCCAACTACTGGTACAAGACCAAGAAGGGTGCTCCTCTGTATGAGAATGAAAGCGGCAAGCTGAAGACCTTCACCCTGGATGCCGACGGCGTTTTGGAGCATGACCTGCTGGACAACTACAAGCGGGATGCCGACGGCAACGTGGTGTATTATGAGTACACCGGCGGCGGCAACTTCGACACCGCCCAGTATAAGATCCGCGTTTTGTACTACAATTACTACCAGTTCAAGTACGGCTTTGCCCCCGACTACCTGATGGGCACCGACAGTCAGGGCTATGACCTGGCCCTGCGTTTGTCAGGCGGCATCAAGCTGAGCCTGGTGCTGGCCATCAGCGTTTCCGCCATCAACTTCTTCCTGGGTGCCATGTACGGTGCTGTGGAGGGCTACTACGGCGGCGCGGTGGACCTGGTGCTGGAGCGTATTGCCGATATCCTGTACAGCACCCCCTTTGTGGTGGTGGCTACGCTGTTCCAGATCCATCTGTCCAAGAAGGTAGGACCCATTCCCAGCCTGCTGTTTGCCTATGTGCTTACCGGCTGGATCGGCACGGCACACCGTGTCCGTACTCAGTTCTACCGCTTTAAGAACCAGGAGTATGTCATGGCTGCCCGCACCCTGGGTGCAAGAGACGGCCGGATCATATGGAAGCACATCTTCCCCAACTCCCTGGGCACCATCATTACCTCCAGCGCACTGGTCATCCCCGGCGTTATCATGACCGAGAGTATGCTCAGCTATCTGGGTATCGTGAAGCTGGGTGGATCCACCGCCACTTCTCTGGGAACCTTGCTGTCCGATGCCAGCGCCATCTGGACAAACTATCCTCACCTGATGCTGTACCCTGCGCTGATCATTTCTTTGCTGATGATTTGCTTCAACCTGTTCGGCAACGGACTGCGGGATGCGTTCAATCCGGCACTGCGCGGCGTGGAGGAATAAGCTATGGATAAGATTCTCGAAGTAAAGAATTTGAAGGTATCCTTCCGCACCACCAGCGGTACGGTGAAGGCTGTGCGGGATATCTCCTTTGACCTGGAGCGGGGCCGTACGCTGGCCATCGTGGGCGAATCCGGCTCCGGTAAGTCCGTTACCTCCAAGGCCATTCTGGGGATTCTGGCCGGCAACTCCATTATTGAAGGCGGCGAGATCCTGTACGACGGCAAGGATCTGCTGAAGATCAACGAGGACGAAATGTACAAGATCCGCGGCGACAAGATCTCCATGATCTTCCAGGATCCCCTGTCCTCTCTGAACCCCATTGTGAAGATCGGCAAGCAGATCACGGAGGCCATGCTGCTGAAGAACAAGGCCAGCCGTAAGGACGCCCGGAAGGAGTTTAACAATCTGCTGGGCATTCTGGAAAAGAACATGGCCGCTGCCACCGGCGATGCCGCAAAGGCAAAGAGCCTCTGCAGCACCTTCGACAAGTTCTGCATCCAGGCCAATAAGCTGGAAAACAGCTACAACATTGACGATTCCAATGCGGAGGCACTGGAGGACAACGTGGAGGATTTCCTCTTCCGTGCCAGCAAGAAGCAGAAACTGGCTGTGAAGGATACCCTTCGCAGCTATCAGAAGCAGCTTAGAAGCCTGAAGGATCCGTTCTACACCGCCAAGTTCCAGTCCCGGCTGGATGCCGTGGCAGACCGTCTGGGGAAGGTGTCCGGCGATTACACGGCTCCCAAGGGAAAAAATGCCAAAATTGCAGCGCTTCCGGAGAGTATCATTTCCACTCTGGAGGAGATGAAGGCCCTTCTGAAGGATATGCGTTCCCAGGTGCGTCCGGATTTCTTCCGGATCGGTCTGTATTCCCTGGATCATCCCGGCGAGAAGCTCTATGAGCAGGATATCCGGAAGCTGAACGAGGATACGCTGCACTATCTGCAGGAGCACTTCATGAACGAGTTCCTCACCTTTGAGGACAAGGCCGTGGCATACTCGGCAGAGGAGTCCCGGAAGAAGAAGGAAGCCGTTCTGGCAGCGCTGAAGGAGGCAAGAACCTATTTTGCCGGCGAGTTCGACAAGAACACCGCTATGAAGCTCTGCAAGGAACTGTCCGACAAGGTGGAGGACAGCATCGACCGCCTGGAGATCGTGAAGGACAGCTATGCCTACACCTTCCGCAGCTCTCTGAGCAACGGCATCACCCGTTATTTCTTCTACAAGGCCCATAACCCCAAGGAGGAGGCCCGGTTTGCCCGTCAGAGCAAAAAGCGGGATGCACTCATTGCCAAGGGACGCAACGTGGACTGGAAAGTGGTTCCCAAGGTGGTATTTGACCTGGAGGACCTGCAGGCGGACATCCTTTCTGTCATCGACCAGCTTACCGCCCGCTATGAATCGGCGACGACTCACACAGGGGAACTGAATTTCCGGGACCGCAGCGTGGAGATCGTGCACTTCCTGAAGGAGAAGGCCTCCAAGGTGGTCTACCGGGTGACCCGCGCTATGGCCAAGGAGAAGGCCATCAAGCTGATGGACGAGGTCGGCATTGCCGAGCCCCGTATGCGGTTCAACCAGTATCCCTTTGAATTCTCCGGCGGTATGCGTCAGCGTATCGTCATCGCCATCGCCCTGTCTGCAGACCCGGAGATCCTGATCTGCGACGAGCCTACCACCGCATTGGACGTGACCATCCAGGCACAGATCCTGGAGCTGATCAACCGTCTGAAGGCGGAGCGGAGCCTTTCCGTTATCTTTATCACCCATGACCTGGGCGTGGTTGCCAACATGGCAGACGACATCGCCGTGATGTATGCCGGCAAGATCGTGGAGTTCGGCACTGCCGATGACATTTTCTACGATCCCCGCCATCCCTACACCTGGGCACTTCTGTCCTCCATGCCTGACCTGGACACCAAGGAAAAGCTGGATGCCATTCCCGGCACCCCTCCCAACATGATCTATCCCCCGGTGGGCGATGCGTTTGCAGACCGGAACAAGTACGCCATGAAGATCGATTTCGAGATGCAGCCGCCCATGTTCCAGATCTCCGATACCCATAAAGCAGCCACCTGGCTGCTGCATCCGGACGCACCGAAGGTGCAGCTTCCCAAGATCATCACCGATCGGATCGCCAGAATGAAGAAAGCAGGTGAGCAGAATGGATAATCAGGAAACTCTGCTGCGCGTAGAACATCTGTGCCAGTATTTCGGACCGGTCAAGGCTGTGGATGACGTCAGCTTCGACATCAAAAAGGGCGAGGTTTTCGGCCTGGTTGGCGAGTCCGGCTGCGGCAAAACCACCACTGGCCGTTCCATCATCAAGATTTATGATATCACTTCCGGCAGCATTTATTTCAAGGGCCGCCGGATCGGTGCCGGCCTGAAGAGCTATAAGGACGAGATCAAAAGCCTGAAGAGGGCCAACAAAAACGCCTCTCAGGAGGAGATTGCCCGGAACAATGCCCGCATTGCGGAAGTGAAAAAGGAAATTGCCCAGGCAAAGCATGACCAGAAGTATTGCGACAAGGACTACGCCAAGGCCCATGAGGCGGAGCTGGACGCCAAATACGAAAAGCTGCTGAAGGAGGCCGAGGGCGACCCGGAGAAGACCGCCGAGCTGAAGGCGGAATATGACCGGGAGAAGCGGGTGGCCAGGAACAAGAAGCTGATCACCCAGATCCAGATGATCTTCCAGGATCCCATCGCCTCCCTGAACCCCCGTATGACCGTTCGGGAGATCATTGCCGAGGGCCTGGTCATCAACGGCATCAAGGACAAGGAGTATATCGATCAGAAGGTCTACGAGATCCTGGAGATGGTGGGTCTGGTGCGGGAGCATGCCGGCCGATATCCCCACGAATTCTCCGGCGGCCAGCGTCAGAGAATCGGCATTGCCCGATCCGTGATCATGAACCCGGACCTGCTCATTGCGGACGAGCCTATCTCCGCTCTGGACGTTTCCATCCAGGCGCAGGTCATCAACCTGCTCAATGAGCTTCGGGAGAAGCTGGGCCTGACCATCCTGTTCATTGCCCACGACCTGTCCGTTGTCAAGTACTTCTCTGACCGGATCGGCGTTATGTACTTTGGCAAGATGGTGGAGCTTGCCAGCTCCGACGAGCTGTTTGCCCATCCGCTGCATCCCTACACCCGCAGCCTTCTGTCGGCAATCCCCCTGCCGGATCCTCACTCCGAGAAAAACCGTACCAGAATCGTGTACAATGCCCTGGCAGAGCATGATTACTCCGTCAACAAGCCTTCCCTTCGTGAGGTTGCCCCCGGACACTTCGTCTACTGCAATGACGAGGAGGAAGCAAAGTACAAGCAGGAGCTGGCACAGTGAGCAAAGCAAAGAGCATGCTGATCAAGTACGGAAGCTGTACGGCGTTTACCGCAGCCATGGCAGCAGTGCACGTTGCCTTGAACCGCGGATTTGCGGAGATGGAGACGGTGCAGAAATACCGGGTACTGTGCGACGCCTTTTCCATCCCGGGACTTCTGCTGGTGCTTTTCGGCGTGCTGGTGTGGCTGATCAACCAGGGTTCTCTGGACGGCATCAGCTATGCAGTCCGGACGGGGCTTCGGCACCTGATTCCCGGCGGCGGTCTGCAGCAGCCGGAGTCCTACTGGGACTACCTGGAAAAGCGGAAGCAGAAGCGGATCCGTGGCTATGGTTTCCTGTTTCTTGCCGGCGCTGCAGCCCTGGTCATTTCCGGCGTGTTCATGGCACTGTTTTATTGGAATCGCTGAAAAAACCGCGCACCGCTTAGCGGGGTGTTCGTAAAACAGTGAATCCGACCTATGGTTACGATCATAGGTCGGATTTTCATGTTATGTGTTGGGGTTGGAATATCCAAGGCTCCCTCTGATGAGGGAGCTGTCAGCGAAGCTGACTGAGGGAGAGACGCTTCACAGTCAGATCCATATATTCGCATACACCACGAAAATGGAGCGTCTTTGCAAGAGGTATATTTTCTTTATTGTAGTCTTTCATTTTCTCTCCCTCCGGCCCTGCGGGCCACCTCCCTCATCAGAGGGAGGCGCTGGGGCGGTGCAAAATCGCAGATCGCACAGTACACAGAAAGGTGTATAGA
>JAQXVF010000056.1 GCA_029224785.1 Bacillota bacterium | reverse complement strand
GCCGAAGTGCTGATCTACAGTGTCCATGACGGCGGTCTTTTCGTCCAGGATCACATAGGAATTGTAGGCCATGCCGTTGGGCACCACATACTGGCCTTCAAAAAGGTCCACCGCGTGATCGTTGACGCCTGCATAGCGGATGTCGTTGGTAATCATATTTTTGAGTCCTCCTTCAGATATCGGGAAAGAAATTCCACACAGATTTTCAGGGCCTGATGGCTGTTGAAGCCGCCGGCGCCGTGGAAGGCACCCTCCAGCTTGTACATCTCCACCGGCTTGTCCAGCGCGCGCAGCTTCTCGTAGAGCATACAGCTCTGGTGGAAGCACACCAGAGGATCCCTGGAGCCGTGAAGGATCAGAATGGGCGGCGTGGGGATGTCCCGGCGGAGATAGTGCATAGGCACGGTCCGGGCGGCAAGCTCCCGGTTTTCCAGCACGTTCTTCCGGCCGATCAGGTACCCTTCCGGGCTGTCGGGCTGAATGTGGTCCATGGCGCTGGGGTATTCGTTCATAGAGGCGATGTCCGTGGGGCCGTACCAGTCCACCACGCAGCGGACATCGCAGGAAACCTCCCCATACAGCTCCGGATCAATCTCCCGGTCTCCGGTGATGCCGGTCATCAGAGCGGTGTGGCCGCCGCTGGAGTCTCCCCACACGGCGATCCGGTCCCCGTCGACAGAGTATTCTTCCGCATGGATCCGCAGGAAGCGGATGGCGGCCTTGGCATCCTGGATCTGGGCAGGGAAGGGGGCAATGTCGCTGGGCCGGTACTCCACCATGGCCACGGCGAAGCCCTCCTCGCACACCCGGATCATGTGAGGCAGATGCTCAAAGATCTCCTGGCGGTGCCATGCCGAGCCTTGTATGTAGACCACCAGAGGAAACGTGTTTTCCGGATGGTGAGGGTCCCAGGGAAGCAGCAGATGCAGGAGCTGGGTCTCCCCGCTGCGCCGGGCGTAGGGAATGTCGGGCAGAAAGCGGACACGGCAGCCCATATCGTCGGTCAGACGGACGGACCGGACACCGTCCGGCAGCTCCCGGGAGTCGGGAAAGGCCTCCGGCGGGCCGGAGTAAGGCGGGATCAGACGCTTGTGTTCCATGAAATCGCTCCTTGTATGCTTTCTATGCAGAGTATACCAAATCCCTCCGGGGGTTTCAACCGTCCGGAGGGATTTTTTCGCAAATTCGGCTTTTTTCATGAAAAATCTGTCAGGAATGGGGCCGGTTCTTCCGACTTTCCAGGGAAGAGAGCATTTCTTTCAGATGCTCGGCGAGGGGACGGTCGGAATGAAAGGGGCGGAAGAAATGGTATTTTCCGGCAGAGTGCTCCTGGGCCTTCCGGATCTGGAGCTTGACGGCCTCGTAGCGGAGGATTACGTCATTGTCCCGGGCAAAGGCCTTCAGCTTGGACACCAGTTGTGCGGAGTGGATCACGTCGATGAGAAACACGCCGAAAAACATTCCGATGAAAAAGGAAAAGGCAAGATTCCGGGACAGCCAGTGCAAGGCATCCAGGATGTGGGGATGTACCAGGAAATAGTAGGCGGCTCCCATCAGCGCCCAGAACAGGGAGAACTTAGGGCAGATAATGCCCTGAACGTTTCCCCACTCGTTGCTGTAGTCCCACAGACGTACGTGGAAGAGTTTCAGGCTGCACCAGCCGGCGATGTACTCGATGACGGTCATGGAGACAGCCATGGCACAGAACAGGAGCACCTTGTCCAGCACCGGATTGTTTGCCGGGTGAAGGGCTTCCAGGCAGGCGATGAGGAAGAGAATGCACAACCCGCTGCCGTACAGAGGCAGATAGGGCCCGGTACAGAAGCCGGGGTTGATCCATTTGCGCTCCGGATTGGCATCGGAAAGGAAGCGTCGGAAGAACAGCTCCAGCACCCATCCGCCGACGGAGCCGATGAAAAAGAGAAAGGCCAGGGTTAATAGCAGGTTCACGGTCATACCTCCAATGGCTCATTTCTCAGAAGCATAGCTCCGAAAAATGAACAAAGCAAGAACAAATAAGGGGGAAACGAATAATCTCTGCCCTCCCGGTGGGAAGGCAGAGGAAAAAGACATTTGAAATCAACCCCGGCGGTACAGGGCGGTGGTTTCGGCAATGCGCCGGGCAAGATCGGAGGAGATGGCTTCTTCCCGGCAGCGCCAGCGCCAGTTCCGGCCTCCCAGGGTACCAGGATGGTTCATGCGGGCTTCGGCGCCCAGCTCCAGCCAATCCTGCATCTGGACGATGAAGGTGTCGGAGACGGAGGCCATGCCGGCCCGGATCATGGCGGAACAGATGCTCTCGCTTTCGCTCTTTCCCAGGTAGCGGCAGGCAAGCCGGTAGTCCTCCGGCGAGGCTGCCTCCGCCCACTGGATCAGCGTCTCGTTGTCGTGGGTTCCGGTGTAGCATACGCTGTTTGCCGTGTAGGTGTGGGGCATATAGTCGTGGGCCTCCCGGGAGTCAAAGGCGAATTCCAGCACCTTCATGCCGGGGAAACCGGAGTCCTGCACAAGCTGCATCACCTCCGGCGTGACATAGCCCAGATCCTCGGCGATGAACCGGAGGGAAGGCAGAGCCTGCTTGACGGTGGCGATCAGATCCATGCCCGGTCCTTTGTTCCAGCAGCCGTTTTTGGCGCTGGTATCGCCATAGGGCACAGCCCAGTAGCTTTCAAAGCCCCGGAAATGGTCGATCCGCACCACATCAAAGAGCCGTGCGGAGGCCTTCAGCCTGCGGATCCACCAGGCATAGCCGTCGGCAGCCATAGCGTCCCAGTTGTACAGGGGGTTGCCCCACAACTGGCCGTCGGCATTGAAATAATCCGGCGGCACGCCGGCCACCCGCTCGGGATGCAGGGTCCGGGAATCGAGCTGGAAGCAGCCTGGATTTGCCCACACATCCGAAGAATCCAGGGGCACATAGATGGGGACGTCTCCGATGATCTCGATGCCGTTGTCCCCGGCATAGCGGCGCAGAGCCGTCCACTGGGTGTAGAACTGGTATTGCAGGAACCGGTGGAAGCCGATCTCAGAGGCAAGGGTCCTGCGGTATTTCTCCAGAGCCTGGGGGCGGCGGAAGCGCAGCTCCTCCGGCCATCGGAGCCATTCCAGACCGCCGAAGGCGGTTTTCAGGGCCATGAACAGGCAGTAGTCCTCCAGCCAGTCCTGTTCCTCCCGGACGAAGCGGACAAAGCCGGTTTCTTCGGGGTCAAACCGTCCGTAGGCTTTCCGCAGGGCCTCCGTCCGCTGGGTGTACAGCAGGCCGTAATCCACCTGATCGGGGCAGGTGCCCTGGGGGGCAGCCTCCTCCGGCAGCAGCAGGCCCTGCGCCATCAGTTCGTTCAGGTCGATGAGGTAGTGGTTGCCTGCGTAGGTGCAGAAGCTCTGGTAGGGGGAGTCGCCGTAGCCGGTGGGACCCACGGGAAGGATCTGCCAGTAGTGCTGGCGGGCGGATTTCAGAAAATCCACGAACCGGCGGGCCTGGTCGCCCATGGTGCCGATGCCGTAAGGCCCGGGCAGAGAGGAAATGTGCATCAAAATACCGCTGTATCGCATGAAAAGGACCTCGATCTTTTTACAAATTGGGGCTCTGGCCGACGCTTTCTCCGGCAGCCAGGGAATAGGGCACGGTGATGTGCCGGGAATTCTTGCCGGAGATGGCATCCTGCAGGATCTGGAAGCTGGCCCGTGCCAGCTCCTGAGCGGACTGGACGGCGGTGGTCAGCTTGGGGGTGTAGAACTGTCCCATGGGCAGACCGTCAAAGCCCACCACGGACACATCCTCCGGCACCCGGAGATTGTGATCCCGCAGGCACCGGATGGCGCCGATGGCCATCACGTCCGCCATGGCAAACACGGCGGTGACCTGCCGGCCGGGCTCCGTCAGGATCTGTTCCATGGCGTTGTAGCCGCCCTGGAAGGAGAACCGGCTGGGGGCAAACCGGCACAGCCGGGCGCCGGTGCCGTCGATGGCCTGCTGGCAGCCCTCCAGACGGTTCCGGCTGATCTCACTTTTGTCCGGGTCGCCGCCGATGACGGCGATCTCCCGGTGTCCGTACTGGATCATCAGGGACACGGCGGTCCGGGCGGCGGCCCGGTCGTCGGTGGTGACGCTGGAAAGCCCGGGGAAGGGCAGTCCGGCAGCGGAGTTGGTCACCAGCACCGCCGGGACTTGGATCTTGTGGAATTCCTCCTGGAAGTTTTGTCGGACACCGCCAAAAAACAGGATTCCCTGGGGTTTTTTCTCCCGGCAGAGGGTCAGTGCCCGGCGAACCTCATTGTCATCTTCGTCGATGTAGTCCACCAGCAGGGGCCGCCTGGCCTCGGAGGCAAGGAGCTGGGCCTCCTCCACCAGGCGGAAGAACAGCTCGTTTGCCCGGCCCTTGACGATGACCAGCAGCGCCCGCCCGTTTTGCTGCTTCAGGCTCTGGGCGTTGGCGTTGATCTCATAGCCGTACTCCTCGGCCAGGGCCAGGATCTTCTCCCGGGCCGCGGGGCTGACATTGGGTTGGTGGTTCAGTGCACGGGAAACGGTGCCGAGAGAGTAGCCGGAGATCCGTGCGATGTCCTTGATCGTCATAGGGTTATCCCTTGACGGCGCCGGCAGCCACACCCTTGATGATGTGCTTCTGGCAGGTCAGATAGAAGGCAATGACGGGGATGATGCTCAGCAGGATCAGCGCCATGGTGGCGCCCAGATCCACGGTGCCGTAGCTTCCCTTCAGATACTGAATGTGGATGGGGATGGTCATGTACTTGGTCCGGTCCAGCACCAGATAAGGCAGCAGGTAGTCATTCCACACCCACATAATCTCCAGAATGGCAACGGAGATCATGGTGGGCATCAGCATGGGCAGGACCACGGTGAAATAGGTGCGCAGGGGACCGCAGCCGTCGATGGCAGCCGCTTCCTCAATTTCCAGAGGAATGCTTTTCACAAAGCCCACGAACATAAACACCGCAAGTCCGGCGCCGAAGCCCAGATAGATCACGGGGATGGTCCAGGGCGTGTTCAGCTTCAGGGTGTCCGCGGTCTTGGACAGGGTGAACATGACCATCTGGAAGGGCACCACCATGGAGAACACGCAGAGGTAATACACGCCGCGGCAGATGACGGAGTCCACACGGGAGATGTACCATGCGGCCATGGAGGTAAACAGCAGGATCAGCGCCGTGGACATGAGGGTGATCATGGTGCTGTACACCACGGATTTCCAGAAAGGATAGCCGCCGAAGGTAACGCCCTTGATGAAGTTGGAGAAGCCGGCGAAGCTCTCCTGGGTGGGCATGGCAAAGGTCTCGGTTTTGACGAAGGTGTTCAGCTTAAAGGAGTTGACCACCACCATGAAAACCGGGAACATATAGAAAAGGCAGATCACCGTGAAGAATACGGTGAGCAGAGTCTTGCCGTGCTTCTTGGTACGAAGATCGTTCTGCTTCATCACTGCTGTACCTCCTTATTTCTGGTTGCACGGAGCTGGATCAGGCCCAGGGCTGCCACAAGGACAAAGAACAGGACGGCTTTTGCCTGGGCGGTGCCCCGGGAGTTGACGTTCTGACCGTAGAAGGTGTTGTAGATGTTCAGGGCCAGCATTTCCGTGGTGTGTACGGAGGTGCCGTCGGGGTTGATGATGTAGGGCAGGCCGCCGGTCAGGGCCAGGTTCTGGTCGAAGAGCTTGAAGCCGTTGGTCAGAGACAGGAAGGTGCAGATGGTGATGGAGGGCATCACGTTGGGGATGGTGACCTTAAACAGGGTCTGCCAGCCGTTGGCGCCATCGATCCTGGCTGCCTCCAGCATATCCTCCGGCACGGCCTGCAGGCCTGCGATGTAGATGATCATCATATAGCCGATCTGCTGCCAGCACATGAGGATGATCAATCCCCAGAAGCCCCAGGTGCTGTTGGTGAGGATGGAGGTCTTGTAAGCGCTGAGCAGACCGTCGAAGATCATGCTCCAGATGTATCCGAGGACGATACCGCCGATCAGGTTGGGCATGAAGAAGACGGTGCGGAACAGGTTTGCGCCTTTGATCTTCTGGGTCAGGGCATAGGCCACCGCGAAAGCCAGCACGTTGATCAGCACAAGCGACACGATGGCATACACCGCGGTGTATCCAAAGGAGTAGACAAAGCTGCTGTCATGGAATGCTTTCAGGTAGTTTTCGATGCCTACCCAGGTCCACTTGCTGGTGGTCTTGAATTTGGTGAAGGAAAGGAACAGTCCCTGCAGGAAGGGCCAGACAAAGCCGATGGAGAATGCGGCAGTCATGGGCAGCAGAAATACAGGGAACCAGCGCTGGATGGATTTTCGCAGCAGCGCGCTGTTGACGGCAGCGCCGCTTCTTTTTCTTTTCATGTGATTCATCTCCTGCGGTTATCATTTTTTTGGGGCACGGTCCGCACCTGCCCGGTGCTTCCCGTGATATCAAAAGCGGGGCGAGCGTAACACTCGCCCCGCTGCTCAGTGATGGATAATCGGGTCAGACGGTGATCAGCCGTTGGCAGCCTGGTACTGCACAGCCCAGCCGTTGATGAAAGCGGTAACGACCTGCTCCCAGTTGGCATCGGTGGGATCTGCGTTGTACTGGTTCATAGCGGAAACCACGGCAGCGCGGTAAGCATCCACGTTGGGCTGATAGTTGGTAGCCCACCACATATTGTAGCAGCCGTTTGCCAGGTATGCGTTTGCACCGGCAAAGAAGGGGTTGGCGGACTCGGCAGCCTGCTTGTAGGGCATAACGCCGAAGGTGGCAACGGCCTTCTCGGAAGCCTCGGGATCGGTGACCAGCCACTTCATGAACGCCAGAGTAGCCTGGATGTCCTCTTCCTTGGCCTCGGCATTGACGGCCCAGTAGTTTTCGGTGCCGCAGTTCACGCCGGCCTTCTCTTCGCCTTCCACGCCGCAGTAGTAGGGGATCATGGTCAGGTCTTCGGCCTTCATGCCCTTTTCCTGCAGGGAGCTCCACTCCCAGTTGCCGTTGACGTAGAACATAGCCTTGCCATCGGCGAACTCAGCGTTGGCGTCGAAGCCGCCGTTGGCCAGGTCGGCCCGGTCGGTCAGGCTGTTGACGACCATCAGATCGTACAGAGCGCGGTAGTTGTCCATGTACTTGCCGGTCAGCTCAGCGGGGCAGGAGGTCCATGCAGCGGGATCGTCCACGGACTCGTAGTAGTATTCCAGGTTGATCAGGTGGCCGGTGAAGCGCCAGCTGGAGCCGCCGTCCATACCTGCGGAGGTGAAGGCGTCGAAGCCCAGCTCATCAGCGCGGGCGTGAACGTCCTCGGCAACTTCCTTCAGGGTAGCGAAGTTCTTGATGTAGTCACGGGCGTAGCCTGCCTTCTCCAGCAGGGCGGTGTTGACGATGATGCCGTAGCACTCGTAGCAGTAGCCGATGGAGCACAGCTTGCCGTCATTGTCATACAGCATGTAAGCGTCGGTGCTCAGCTCATTGGCGATGTCGGTGCCGGTCAGATCCAGGCAGTACTCGCCCCAGGTGTCAACGGCAGCCTGGTTGCCCACGACGAACATGGTGGGGGGATTGCTCTTGTCCATCTCGGCGGTCAGGGTCTCGTTGTAGGTACCGGCAGCGGCGGTAACGATCTCAACGGGAACACCGGTCTTCTGGGTGTACAGAGCGGCGATCTCCTTCAGAGCCTCGTCGGATTCGGGCTTGAAGTTCAGCCAGTAGACGGAGCCGGAAGCGGTGGGTGCAGCAGTGGTTTCGGGAGCTGCGGTGGTCTCGGGGGCAGCGGTGGTCTCCGGAGCTGCGGTGGTCTCAGGTGCCTTGGTCGTTTCGGCGGGAGCCTTGGATCCGCAGGCACACAGGCCCAGGACCATGACAACGGCCAGAAGCATGGCAATGGTCTTCTTCATGTAACTTTTTCCTCCAGTGTTGGATTTGAAACTGGAATCGTTTCCAGTTTTCATGTACTCATTATAACAGCCCGTCAGGGAAAAAGAAAGCACTTTTTGAAGAAAAAATAGAAAATCAGCAGAGTAGACAATTTGAATCTATGCAAATTGTGCACATTTGCTGTCAACCATTCTGACAGAAAGCATTTCCGCTGAAAAACGGCAAGAAACGATTACAGTGTTTTTCCAACTTTTTCCGTCATTTTACAGCAGCGGCTCCATGACGGCCCGAAAGTAGACATCCAGCTCTGCGGGGCTCTGGACCCTGCCGCCCTCCAGCCACCACTGCACCATCTCCACAAAGCTGCCGGAGATGTGATTGATGAGGAAATCTGCGGGGACCCCGGTGCACCGGCGGTTTTCGGTCAGGAATCGCGCCCGCACCAGCTCCTCCATGCCGGATTTGAAGTAGCGCAGGAAGAATTCGTTGTTCCGGCAGGACAAAAGGGTCAGAATGTTGTTGTCGTTTTCCTGCAGGTGCTTGAGAATGTGCAGGATTACGGAGTTCGGTGCGTCGGTACAGGCGTACAGTCCGTGGGTATCCTGTTTGTCCATGGCGGTGAGGATAATGTGGTCGAACAGCTCCTTGCACAGGTCCTTCAGCAGAGCCTCCTTGGTCTCAAAATGGGCGTAGAAGGTGCTGCGGCCCACGTTGGCCTCCTCGATGATGTCCTGGACGGTGATGCTGCTGTAGTTTTGGGTGTCCAGTAGGGAGATGAATGCCTGAAAAATGGCATTTCTGGTTTTTTTCTGTCGTCTGTCCATAGTTTCCTCCTGTACAAAACGGGAAAAATGTCTGATAACGGACATTGTCCCGAATCTAATTCTTGTTTTTTCGGAATCCTGTCTTATAATAATTGCAGAACAAACTGTTCGGTAACAGATAAATTGTACGTTATCTTTTCCCGGTTGTCAACATATACGGCTGCACGTTGCAGCCTGCGGGGAGGTTTTTCCATGCACGAACATGAGCACGAACACGAGCATGAGTGTGCCTGCGGTCACGATCACGAGCACGAGCATGAGTGCGCCTGCGGCCATGATCACGATCACGAACACAAGCATGAGTGCGCCTGCGGCCACGAGCACGAACACGAGCACGAGCATGAGTGCGCCTGCGGCCACCACCACAAGCATGGCGCAAAGGCGGGACAGCACACCCGGGTATATAAGGTGGAGGGGCTGGACTGTGCCGGCTGCGCCGCCAAGATCGAGGAGAAGATCCGATCCCTGCCCCAGGTGACGGAGGCGTCCCTGTCCTTTGCCACCGGGCAGCTTCGGGTCACGGCGGAGGATCCGGATGCCCTGCTGCCGCAGATGCAGGCGGCGGCAGATGCCGTGGAGGACGGAGTCACCCTGACACCGAAACACCCCGGCGGCACCCGAACCGCCACCTATACCGTGGAAGGTCTGGACTGTGCCGGCTGCGCAGCCGAGCTGGAGGCCCGGCTGCGGAAGATGGAGGGGGTGGAGGATCTGCAGATCTCCTTTGCCACCCGGCAGATGAAGCTGACGGCCCGGGATCCGGATGCCCTGCTGCCCCGGATCCGGGAGGCGGCGGAAGCCATGGAGGACGGCATCACCATCCTCCCCGGAAAGACCCACGGAAAGCCTTCTGAGGAAAAGGGTGACTCCCGGGAGAAAAAGGACCTGATCAGCATTGCCGCAGGCGGCGTGCTGTTTGTCACCGGCATGGTGCTGGAGCACACCGGAGCCCCGCTTCCCCTGACGCTGTGCATTCTGGCGGCGGCTTACCTGATTCTGGGCGGTGAGGTGCTGCTGACAGCCTGGAGAAACATTCGCAAGGGCCGGGTGTTTGACGAGAATTTCCTGATGAGCATTGCCACCCTGGGTGCCTTTGCCATTTCCGAATACCCCGAGGCGGTGGGTGTCATGCTGTTTTACCGCATCGGCGAATACTTTGAGGACCGGGCGGTGGCCCAGAGCCGGGGGCAGATCATGGCTGCCGTGGATATGCGTCCCCAGGTGGTGAACCTGGTTTTGGGAGAGCAGGTTCAGGTGATCGCCGCGGCGGAGGCCCGGCCGGGAGACCTGCTGCTGGTTCGCCCCGGAGACCGGATCCCCCTGGACGGCACCGTGGCCCTGGGCGAAAGCCGTATCGACACCTCCCCCATTACCGGCGAGCCGGTACCCGTCAAGGTAAGCGCCGGGGATCCGGTGACTTCCGGCTGCGTGAACACCGCCGGACAGCTCACCATCCGGGTGGAGAAGCCTTTGGAAGAGTCCATGGTCACCCGGATTCTGGATTCTGTGGAGAATGCCGCCGCCAACAAGCCTGCCATTGACCGGTTCATTGCCCGCTTTGCCCGGGTGTACACGCCGGTGGTGGTGTTTGCCGCCCTGGCCGTGGCCCTGGTGCTGCCGTTCCTGCTTCCCTCCTGGCATTTCTTCGTGGATCCGGCATATACCGGTCCTGTGAGTGTGTTCCGCGGAACCACCGGCACGGCTTCGGTATTCACGGCCCTGACCTTCCTGGTGATCTCCTGTCCCTGCGCCCTGGTGCTTTCGGTGCCGCTGACCTTCTTCTCCGGCATCGGTGCCGCCTCCCGGAAGGGGATCCTGTTCAAGGGCGGCAATGTGATGGAGGCTCTCACCGGCATCAAGGCGGTGGTCATGGACAAGACCGGCACCATTACCCGGGGAGATTTCCGGGTGCAGGAAATCATTCCTGTGGCGGAATCCGTCAGCGGGGAGCAGATCCTGGCCCGTGCCGCAAGCTGCGAGCAGTTTTCCACCCATCCCATCGCCGTCAGCATCACCTCCGAGGCCCGTGCCCGGGGGCTGGAGACGGAGAACCCTGAGGATTTGCAGGAGATCGCCGGCCACGGTATCCGTGCCCGGCTGTCCACCGGCGTGCTGCTCTGCGGCAACCGGAGACTGATGGAAGAAAACGGTGTGGATCTGCACCCGGATCCCGGCGCTGACTTCGGCACCCAGGTGCTGGTGGCGGAAAACGGCATCCTGCTGGGGGTGATCCGCATTTCCGACACGCTGAAAGAAGACGCGGCGGAGGCCGTGAGCCGAATCAAGGCCCAGGGCATTGTCACCGCCATGCTCACCGGAGATACCCCGGACAGTGCCCACTACGTTGCCGGCTGCACCGGCATCGACCGGGTCCACGCCCGGCTGCTGCCGGAAAACAAGCTGTCGGAGCTGCAGAACATCCGCCGGGACTGCGGTCCGGTGATGTTTGTGGGAGACGGCATCAACGATGCCCCGGTGCTGGCAGGTGCCGACGTGGGAGCCGCCATGGGCAGCGGCGCGGATGCGGCCATCGAGGCCGCGGACGTGGTGTTCATGGGCTCGGAGATGTCCGCCATTCCCGAAGCCGTGGAGATCGCCCGGAGCACCCGCCGTATCGCCTGGCAGAACGTGTATTTTGCCCTGGGGGTCAAGCTGATCGTCATGCTCATGTGCCTGGCGGGCCATGCCAATATGTGGATCGCGGTGTTTGCCGATACCGGCGTTTCCATGCTGTGCCTGCTCAATGCTATCCGGCTGCTGCGGCGGAAATAACGCGGCTTCAAATTGACAAACGACCCCCGATGTGGTACAATCATCCGGGAGCAAAGGCGCTCATCCATGCAGAGAAACGATCTGCACGGGTGGGCGCCTTTCTATTTTTTCGGAACAGAAACGGGGTTTCCATATGTGGGATGAACTTCATGAGGAATGCGGCGTGTTCGGTGTCTTTTCCCCTGCCGCAGGGGATGTGGCGGGGCTTGCCTACTACGGGCTGTACGCCCTGCAGCACCGGGGACAGGAGAGCTGCGGTATTGTGGTCAACGATGATGGGGTGTTTACATCTCATCGGGATCTGGGCATTGTGGGGGACGTGTTTACCCGGCAGGTCATGGAAGAATTCCCCCAGGGGACCATGGCAGTGGGACACGTCCGCTACGGTACCACCGGCGGAACCGTCCGGGCGAATTGTCAGCCCATCGTGGTCAACCACCGGAAGGGAAAACTGGCGCTGGCCCACAACGGCAACCTGAGCAACGCCATGGAGCTGCGGACGGAGCTGGAAATGGGGGGCGCCATCTTCCACGGCACCAGCGACACGGAGATCATCGCCTATATCATCACCCAGCAGCGGCTGAAGACCCCCTCCATTGAGGAGGCGGTGAGTCGGGCCATGGATAGGCTGGACGGAGCCTATTCTCTGGTCATCATGTCCTCCGCCAAAATGATGGCCTGCCGGGATCCTCACGGCTTCCGCCCCCTGTGCTACGGATTTCTGGAGGACGGTACTGCCGTCGTTGCCTCGGAAAGCTGTGCCCTGACCGCTGTGGGCGCCAAATTCTGCCGGGATGTCCTGCCCGGAGAGATCCTGACCTTCGATGAAACCGGCATCCACTCGGACCGAACCCACTGCGGAACCCGGGAGAAGCGGATGTGTATCTTTGAGTACATCTATTTTGCCCGGCCGGACTCGGTGCTGGACGGGGTATGCGTTCACACCGCCCGGAAAAACGCAGGGCGGCTTCTGGCCCGGCGCCACGGCGTGGAGGCGGATCTGGTAGTAGGCGTGCCGGACTCCGGCATGGATGCGGCTTTGGGCTATGCGGAGGAATCCGGTATCCCCTGCGGCATGGGCTTTATCAAGAACAAGTACATCGGCCGGACCTTTATCTCCCCGGGGCAGGGCCAGCGGGTGAACCAGGTGAAGATCAAGCTCAGCCCCATCCGGGAGGCGGTACAGGACAAGCGGATCGTGCTCATCGACGATTCCATCGTCCGGGGCACCACCAGCCGCCAGATCGTAACCCTCCTGCGGGAAGCCGGGGCAAGGGAGATTCATATGCGGATTTCTTCTCCGCCCTTCCGGAACCCCTGCTACTACGGCACGGACATCGACTCCCGGGAGCATCTGATTGCCTGCCGGCACACGGTGGAGGAGATCGGGGAGCTGATCGGCGCAGATTCGCTGGGGTATCTGGACCGGGAGGATCTGCCGGAAATGGTGGGGTGCACCGGCTTCTGTGATGCCTGCTTCTCCGGTGAGTATCCCACTAAGATCCCCACGGATACGGCAAAGGACCGGTTTGAGGGAAAGCTCTCGGAGCGGCATAAAGAGGAAAAACGATAGGTTAACATAAAATGAAACCCCGTCTGCTGCACCCATTTACAGGGAACCGCGGACGGGGTTTGTGTCAGGAAAGACCCTTTTGGAGTTGGCATCAGGCATGGTACCGCTTCAGAAGCCGGTGGTGGTACAGCACCATCAGGGGCAGGGGCACGACCACGCCGCCCATATAGGGGATCAGGCACCACAGGGAGTCCCCCAGCAGAAAGCCGATGACCGCCGACAGGGCGATCAGACAGCCGTAGGTGAGCCACATTCTCCCGTGGTCCCGGTTCCAGCCCTCCACATCCGTCAGCTCCCGGGGATCCATGGGCTTTTCTCCGGAGTAGAAGGTGACCGGAGTCTTGCTTTTCAGATTCCACACCCCAATGCCTACTATGATGGCAGCCACAAGGGCATAGATCAGCGCACAGATGATCATAAAGCACATCTCCTTTTCCACAAGGATACTCCGCTTTCCGGAGTCTGTCAAGAAGAAAACGCCATGCCCCGCCGAAGCGGGGCATGGGATCAGAGCATATTGGTATAGCCCATCAAAAATTCGTCCACCTCTTTGGCACAGGTCCTGCCCTCGGAAATGGCCCACACCACCAGGGACTGGCCTCTGCGGCAGTCTCCTGCGGCGAAGACCTTCGGATTGGGGGTGTGGTGGTCCGGCGCAGCCAGGCTGCCCCTGCCGTCCCGGGGAAGGCCGAAGGCTTCGGCAACATAGGGCTCGCAGCCCACAAAACCGGCGGCGATCAGCAGCATGCCGCAGGGCAGCGCTTCCTCGCTTCCGGGGATGGGAGCCATGACGGTGCGGCCGTTTTCCGTCTTCGGCTCCAGCCGGACGGTCTGCACCCCGGTGATCTGGCCGGCATCATTTTTGCGGATCTCCTTCACGGTGGTCTGGTAGAGCCGGGGATCGTGTCCGAACACCGCAATGGCCTCCTGCTGGCCGTAGTCGGTCTTCAGCACCCGGGGCCACTGGGGCCAGGGGTTGGAGGCAGCGCGTTCCGCGGGGGGCATACCCATCATTTCCAGTTGGGTCACGGAGCGGCAGCCCTGGCGAATGGCGGTGCCCACGCAGTCGTTGCCGGTGTCGCCGCCGCCGACGATGATCACGTCCTTGTCCCGGGCGTCGATGGCATATTCCGTTGCCTGACCCACCACCTTTTTGGTGGCGGAGGTGAGATAGTCCACTGCAAAGTGGACGCCCTGAGCATCTCTGCCGGGGACACCCAGATCCCGGGGCAGTTTGGAACCGCAGCACAGCACCACGGCATCGTATTCGTTCAGGATATCCTGGGCGGACACATCCTTACCCACGTCGGTGCCGGTGCGGAACACCACGCCTTCGGCTTCCATCAGCGCCACCCGCCGTGCCACAACGGATTTGTCCAGCTTCATATTGGGGATGCCGTACATCAGAAGTCCCCCGGGGCTTTGCTCTCGCTCGAACACCGTGACACTGTGGCCCCGGTGGTTGAGCTGATCGGCGGCGGCCAGACCGGAAGGCCCGGAGCCGATGACGGCTACCTTCTTGCCGCTGCGGGTACCGGGGATCCGGGGCTGGATCCAGCCCCGGGCAAAGCCTTCCTCCACAATGGCCAGCTCGTTGTCATGGACGGTGACGCTCTGCCCGTTCATGCCGCAGGTGCAGGCGGCCTCGCAGAGGGCGGGGCAGACACGGCCGGTAAACTCCGGGAAATTGTTGGTTTTGGTCAGACGGGACAGGGCCTCTTTCCAGTTGCCGTTCCAGATCTCGTCATTCCACTCGGGGATCAGGTTGTGCAGGGGGCAGCCGGAAAAGCCGCTGCCGCCGAAGTTCACCCCGGACTGGCAGAAGGGCACCCCGCAGTTCATGCAGCGTCCGGCCTGCAGGCGGCGCTGGCGGTTGTCCGGGGGCAGATGAAATTCCGAAAAGTCCCGGATCCGCGCAAGCGGATCCACGGAGGGGCTGCTGCAGCGGGCATATTCCAGAAATCCGGTAGGTTTTCCCATGGTAACTCCTCCTTTATCCTTTGGTGACGGCGTAAAACGCTTCCAGGGTGGCCTGCTTCTGGCTCATGCCCTTTTCCTCCATCTGTCCGATGGCGGTGATCATTCTCTGATAGTCCGTGGAGATGATCTTCTTGAACCGGGGCAGATATGCGTCGAAATGATCCAGAATCTGCCGTCCCAGGACGGAATCGGTGGCCTCGGTGTGCTGACGGATCATATCCCTCAGCTCTTCGGCATCGTGGCGCTCGGTGATGGCCTGCATGGTGACCATCTGCTTGTTCAGCCGCAGGTACAGGTCGTGGTTTTCGTCCAGCACATAGGCGATGCCGCCGCTCATGCCGGCTGCGAAGTTTTTGCCCGTGGGTCCCAGAATGGCCACCCGGCCGCCGGTCATGTACTCGCAGCCGTGGTCCCCGCAGCCCTCCGCCACGGCGATGGCGCCGGAATTGCGGACGCAGAACCGCTCCCCGGCGATGCCGCTGAGGAAGGCCTTGCCGGAGGTGGCGCCGTACAGGGCCACGTTGCCGATGATGATGTTATCTCTGGCAGCGAATGGGGAGGTTGGCTCCGGGCGGACGATGAGCTTGCCGCCGGACAGTCCCTTGCCGAAGTAGTCGTTGGCATCTCCGGTCAGGCTCAGGGTCAGGCCCTTGGGCAGGAAGGCGCCGAAGGACTGCCCGCCGCCGCCGGTACACCGGACCACATAGGTGTCCTCCGCCAGGGTGTCGCCGAAGCGGCGGGTGATGACGGAACCCAGGATGGTGCCCACCGTCCGGTGGACGCTGGAGACCCGGACCGCCTCGGTGTGGGGCTTTTTCTTTTTGAAGTAAGGCTCAAAGGCCGGCAGCAGCACGCTGACATCCAGCGTCTTTTCCAGGGCGAAATCGTATTTGTCCTCCTCCCGGTAGTGCACGGGAGGCAGATCCCCCAGAATCCGGCTCAGATCGATGGTATCGGCCCGGTGGGTAATGCGGTTTTCCCGGGGACGGATCAGATCCGTCCGGCCCACCAGCGCATCCACGGTGCGGACGCCCAGCTTGGCCATGATCTCCCGAAGCTGCCGGGCGATGAACAGCATGAAGTTCATCACATATTCCGGCTTTCCGTCGAACCGTTTGCGCAGCTCCGGATTCTGGGTGGCGATGCCTGCGGGGCAGGTGTCCAGGTTGCACACCCGCATCATGACGCAGCCCATGGTGACCAGAGGCGCGGTTGCGAAGCCGAATTCCTCAGCTCCCAGAATGCAGGCAATGGCCACATCCCGACCGGTCATCAGCTTGCCGTCGGTTTCCAGCCGGACCCGGGAGCGCAGACCGTTGCGGATCAGGGTCTGGTGGGCTTCGGCAAGGCCCAGCTCCCAGGGAAGGCCTGCGTTGTGAATGGAGCTTTTGGGGGCGGCGCCGGTGCCGCCGTCGTAGCCGGAGATCAGCACACAGCCGGCACCGGCCTTGGCAACGCCGGCAGCGATGGTGCCCACACCGGCCTCGGAGACCAGCTTCACGGAGATCCGGGCATCCCGGTTGGCGTTTTTCAGGTCGTAGATCAGTTGGGCAAGATCCTCAATGGAGTAGATATCGTGATGGGGCGGGGGAGAGATCAGAGATACGCCGGGGGTGGAGTACCGGGTCTCGGCGATCCAGGGGTACACCTTTTTTCCCGGAAGATGGCCGCCCTCGCCGGGCTTTGCGCCCTGGGCCATCTTGATCTGGATCTCCTTTGCGCTGCACAGGTAGGCGCTGGTGACGCCGAACCGGGCGGAGGCCACCTGCTTGATGGCGCTGTTGGTCTCCGTGCCGAAGCGTTTGGGGTTTTCACCGCCTTCGCCGGAGTTGGATTTGCCCCCCAGCCGATTCATGGCAATGGCCATGCAGCAGTGGGCTTCCTCGGAAATGGAGCCGTAGGACATGGCGCCGGTCTTGAAGCGCTTGACGATCTCCTCCTCCGGTTCCACCTCCTCCAGGGGGATGCCCCCGTCGGGATCGAACCGGAAGTCCATCAGTCCCCGGAGAGTGTGGGGCTTGCGCTCGTCGTCCACCATGTCGGTGTACTGCCGGAACCGCTCGTAGGAGCCGGTGCGGACGGCATCCCGCAGGGCAATGATGGTCTGGGGATTGTACATATGATCCTCCGCCCCGGCGCCGGAGCGAAGCTTGTGGGTGCCGGTGCTGTCCAGGGTGGTGTCCACGCCCAGATCCAGCAGGTCAAAGGCGTGGTTATGACGCCAGCCCACGCCCTCTTCGATCTCCTTCAGACCGATGCCCTCCACCGGGCTGACGGTGTTGGTGAAATACTTGTCGATGACCTCTTTGCAGATGCCCACGGCCTCGAAGATCTGAGCGGACTGGTAGGACTGCAGGGTGGAAATGCCCATCTTGGAGGCGATCTTCACGATGCCGCCCAGAATTGCCTTGTTGTAGTCGGCAATGGCCTGATGGCAGTCCTTATCCAGTCGGTTTTTCTCCACCAGCTCCATGATGCACTCGTGGGCCAGATAGGGGTTGATGGCCCGGGCGCCGTAGCCCAGCAGGGTGGCGAAGTGGTGCACATCCCGGGGGTCGGCGCTTTCCAGAAGGATGGAAACGGCGGTGCGCTTTTTGGTGCGGATCAGGTACTGCTCCATGGCGGAGACCGCCAGCAGGGAGGGAATGGCAACATGGTATTCGTCCACGCCCCGGTCGGACAGGATGATGATGTTGGCCCCTGCCCGGTAGGCCCGGTCACACTCCACGAACAGACGGTCCAGAGCCACCTGCAGGGAGGAATTCTTGTAGTACAGCAAAGACACCGTCTCCACCCGGAAGCCGGGACGGTTCATGTTCCGGATCTGCATCAGCTCTACGGAGGTGAGGATGGGGTTGCGAACCTCCAAAACCCGGCAGTTTTCCGCCTTTTCCTGCAGCAGGTTGCCGTCGGAGCCGATGTACACGGTGGTGTCGGTGACGATCTCCTCCCGCAGGGCATCGATGGGCGGGTTGGTGACCTGGGCAAAGAGCTGCTTGAAGTAGTTGAACAGGGGCTGGTGCTTTTCCGACAGCACCGCCAGAGGAATGTCCGTGCCCATGGAGGAGATTTTCTCGGAGCCGGTCTTTGCCATGGTCAAAATGGCATCGTTGATGTCCTCGTAGGTGTAGCCGAAGGCCTTGTACAGTTTATCCCGCATGGACTGAGAGCAGACAGGCACCTTCCGGTTGGGCACCGGCAGAGATTCCAGCGTTACCAGGTACTGGTCCAGCCACTCGCCGTAGGGTTGGCGGGAGGCAAAGGCCGCCTTGCACTCCTCGTCGGAGATGACCCGCTTGGCCACGGTGTCCACCAGCAGCATTTTGCCGGGCTGGAGCCGGGATTTGCACAGAATGTTCTCCGGGGGAATGTCCAGCACACCAACCTCGGAGGACAGGATCAGCCGGCGGTCCCGGGTGATGTAGTATCGGGCAGGCCGCAGGCCGTTCCGATCCAGCACGGCGCCCATCAGGTCGCCGTCGGAGAAGAAGATGGCTGCGGGGCCGTCCCAGGGTTCCATCATGGTGGAGTAGTAGTGGTAAAGGTCCCGCTTTTCCCGGGACATCCGGGCATCGCTGCGCCAGGGCTCCGGGATGGTGAGCATCACTGCCAGAGGCAGGGGGATGCCGTTCATCATGAGAAATTCCAGGGTGTTGTCCAGCATGGCGGAGTCGGAGCCTTCCCGGGCGATCACCGGCAGAACCTTATCCATGTCTTCTCGCAGGCAGGCGGATTCCATGGTCTCCTCCCGGGCCAGCATCCGGTCGGCGTTGCCCCGGATGGTGTTGATCTCGCCGTTGTGCAGGATGTAGCGGTTGGGGTGGGCACGCTCCCAACTGGGGGTGGTGTTGGTGGAGAACCGGGAATGGACCATGGCAATGGCGCTTTCGTAGTCGGGCTGCTGCAGATCCGGGTAGAATTTCCGGAGCTGATGCACCAGGAACATTCCCTTGTACACCACGGTCCGGGAGGACAGGGAGCAGACATAGGTCTTGTCGTTGCTCTGCTCAAAGACCCGGCGGATCACATAGAGCTTCCGGTCGAAGGGCAGTCCTCTGGGAATGTCTGCCGGACGGGCCACGAAGCACTGGCAGATAAAGGGCATGGATTCTCTGGCCCGGGCACCCAGCACCTCTGCGTTCACCGGAACCTGGCGCCAGCCCAGGAAACGGACGCCTTCCTTGCTGCAGATGACCTCGAAGAGCTTCTGGGCCTGGCGGCGCTCCAGCACGTTGTGGGGAAGAAAGAACATTCCCACGCCGTAATCCCCCCGGTCTCCCAGAGGAAGACCAAGGGCGGAGAAAAACTTATGCGAAATCTGCAGCAGCACACCGACGCCGTCGCCTACCTCGCCGGTGGCGTCCTTGCCTGCCCGGTGTTCCAGCCGCTCCACGATGGAAAGGGCATCGTCCACGATGGCGTGGCTTGCAATGCCGTCGATACTGACCACCGAGCCGATGCCGCAGGCATCGTGCTCAAACCGTTGGGAATATAGGGTGTTGTTTCCCTGAAAATCTTCCATTTTCCTGCCTCACTCTCTTTCGGTTGTTACGCAATGGTCCGCAGCCACCCTTCCGGTGCCGGGAGCTTGCCGGTTTGGATCCCCAGGAGGGTCTCCCGGAGTTTCCGGATCACGGGGCCGTATCCGGCAAAGGAGATGGCCTTTCCGTGGTCGTTGATCTCAGCCACGGGGATGATCACGGCGGCGGTGCCGCACAGCCCGCATTCGGTGAAGCCCCGGACCTCATCCAGGGCCACTTTCCGCTCTTCCACATCCATTGCCAGGAGGTGCTTTGCCGCGTAGACCAGGGACCGCCGGGTCACGGAGGGCAAAATGGAGTCGGAAAGGGGGACGATCAGACGGTCGCCTGCGGCAAACAGTACATTCGCCCCGCCGGTCTCTTCCACATATGTCCGGGTGGCGGGGTCCAGGTACAGGTTTTCGTCAAACCCCAGGGCGTGGGCTTCGGTCAATGCGTACAGGCTCATGGCATAGTTCAGACTTGCCTTGATGTGTCCGGTGCCGTGGGGCGCGGCCCGGTCCAGATCGCTGATCCGAAGCCGCAGAGGACGGATGCCTCCTTTGAAATAGGGCCCTACCGGGGTGGCAAACATCCGGAACTGAAAGTCCTCTGCGGAATGGACCCCGATCAGGGGGGTGGTGCCGAACATGAAAGGCCGCAGATAGAGGCTTGCACCGCTGCCGTAGGGGGGAATCCATTTCCGGTTTGCCCGGACGGTCCGGTCCACGGCCTCCAAAAAGCGGTCTTCCGGGAACACCGGCATTTCCATCCGGCGGCAGGAATCCGCCATCCGGGCGGCATTCAGATCCGGACGGAAGCATACCACCGTCCCATCCTCCTGAGAAAACGCCTTCAGCCCTTCAAAGCAGCTTTGGGCGTACTGAAGCACACAGGCGCTTTCGCTGAGCACCACGCTGGGATCCCCGGAGAGCATGCCGGCGTCCCAGGCGCCGTTGTGATAGATTGCAACATAGCGGTAATCCGTAGGGGTATACGAGAACCCCAGGCTGTTCCAATCCATATCCATCATTCACTTCCCGTCTTTTCGTAATATGGGAGAAAGCCGGAAAACGGGCCCCTCACGGGGCCCGTTTTCCGGATCCTTCTTTCAGCGAACGCCGAACAGGATATCGCCGTAAGAGGGGTAGGGCCACTTGTCTGCGGCAGCCAGGGATTCCATGGAATCCACCGAGACCCGCAGGGAACACATATCGCTCAGGATGGTGTCCTTGAAGAAATCTGCCATTTCCTCGGAGGAGGCGATGCCTTTGCAGGTCAGCAGATCCTTTTCCAGTTTGCCCACGGTGGCGAATGCAGCGGTCATCAATCCGCTGATTTCCTTCAGCGTGCTGCGCTCATAGCTGCAGTCGATCTCCGGACAGACAGCCTGCTTGGCGGCGATGCCCCGGCTCAGCTCGGCAGTATAGCCGGCCATGGCGGGAAGGATGTCTTTCCGGGCCATGTCCAGCATGGTCTGGGCCTCGATGCCCACCACCTTGCAGTAGTTCTCCAGCCGGACCTCGTGGCGGGCCCGCAATTCCGTTTCGCTGTACACCTTGTGGGAGGTGAACAGGGCAATGTTCTTTTCGTCCAGCATATGGGCCAGGGCGTCGGGGGTGGTCCGCAGGTTCAGAAGGCCTCGCTTCTCCGCTTCCGCGACCCAGGAGGCGTCGTAGCCGTCGCCGTTGAAGATGATGCGCTTGTTCTCCCGGATGGTCTTGCGGATCAGCTCGTGGAGGGTGCCGTCGAAGTCGTCACAGCCCTCTAAGGCATCGGCATACTGCCGCAGCTCCTCTGCCACGATGGTGTTGAGGACGGTGTTGGCGGTGGAGATGGACTCGGAGGAACCCAGCATCCGGAACTCAAACTTGTTGCCGGTGAAGGCGAAGGGACTGGTGCGGTTCCGGTCCGTGGCGTCCTTCTGGAACTTGGGCAGGGTGTGGACGCCAATGCGCATGACCTCTTTTTCCTTGCCGTCGTAGGGACAATCGGCCTCGATGGCATCCAGCAGCTCCGCCAGATCGGAGCCCAGAAACATGGACACGATGGCGGGAGGAGCCTCGTTGGCGCCCAGCCGGTGGTCGTTGCCGGCGGAGGCCACGGAGATCCGCAGCAGATCCTGGTATTCATCCACGGCCTTGATGACGGCGCAGAGGAACAGCAGGAACTGGGCGTTTTCATAGGGGGTCTCGCCGGGCTCCAGCAGGTTGACGCCGGTGTTGGTGGAGATGGACCAGTTGTTGTGCTTGCCGCTGCCGTTGACTCCGTCAAAGGGCTTTTCGTGGAGCAGGCACACCATGCCGTGGCGCTTGGCAACCTTCTGCATCATCTCCATGGTGAGCTGGTTGTGGTCAGCGGCGATGTTGGTGGTGGTGAAGATGGGAGCCATTTCGTGCTGAGCGGGGGCCACCTCGTTGTGCTCGGTCTTGGCCAGAATGCCCAGCTTCCACAGCTCGTCGTTCAGATCCTTCATGTAGGCCGCCACCCGGGGCTTGATGGCGCCGAAGTAGTGGTCATCCAGCTCCTGGCCCTTGGGGGCCTTGGCGCCGAACAGGGTCCGGCCGGTGTAGATCAGGTCCTTCCGTCTGTCGTACTGGGCCTTATCCACCAGGAAATACTCCTGCTCCGGTCCCACGGTGGTCTTGACGGAGGTAACGTCGGCGTTGCCGAAGAGCTTCAGCACCCGCAGAGCCTGGCGGTTGATGGCCTCCATGGAACGCAGCAGGGAGGTCTTCTGGTCCAGCGCCTCGCCGCCGTAGGAGCAGAACACGGTGGGGATGCACAGCACCCCGTCCTTGATGAAAGCGTAGGAGGTGGCGTCCCAGGCGGTGTAGCCCCGGGCCTCAAAGGTGGCGCGCAGGCCGCCGGAGGGGAAGGAGCTGGCGTCGGGTTCGCCCCGGATCAGCTCTTTGCCGGAGAACTCCATAATGACCTTGCCGCCGTCCTTGGGGGAGATAAAGCTGTCGTGCTTTTCGGCGGTGACGCCGGTCATAGGCTGGAACCAGTGGGTAAAGTGGGTGGCGCCCTTTTCGATTGCCCAATCCTTCATGGCGTTTGCCACCACATTGGCAACATTCAGATCCAGGTGCTTGCCCAGCTTGATGGTGCGCTGGAGGGTCTTGTAAGTCTCTTTGGGAAGCCTTGCTTCCATCGTTGCATCGTCAAATACCATGGAAGAAAAAATGTCGGTTACCATACTGATTTCTCCTTTAACATAATAAAAAGCGACAGGGAGCGTTCGCGGTGATCCGCAAACGACGTCCTTGTCGCTTTCGTACACAATATTTCGCGGGGGGCTATGCCAGTATATTACACCCAAGTTTTTGCAATGTCAACCAATTTTTCCTGCAAGAATCAGGATTGTTGAAATGATACATGGGATACTTTGCAAATTCGGTGCAGCTTTGTTGCATTTTTCCAAAGAAAAAAGATTGACACAGCCGCCGGGCGGATAGTATAATCTCTTTGTAAACAAAGGCGTTTCCATGAAAAAAGTTTTTCGTGTAGACCGCCTCTTTTTCTTTTAAGGAGATGCCGCCATGCTGTACACCGAGCAGGATGTCTTTGATTATGTGGAGCAGGAGGATGTGAAGTTCATCCGCCTTGCCTTCTGCGACGTCACCGGAAAGCAGAAGAATATATCCATTATGCCCCAGGAGCTGAAGCGGGCCTTCTCCCAGGGGATTTCCTTTGACGCCTCTGCCATCGCCGGCTTCGGTGATGTGGTGGCGTCAGACCTGTTTTTATTCCCGATTCCCTCTACGTTGTCTGTGCTTCCCTGGCGGCCCTCCCGGGGGAAGGTGGTGCGGATGTTCTGCCGGATCCGTCATCCGGACGGCACCCCATTCCGGCTGGACAGCCGCTTTTTGCTGGAAAGCGCCGTGAAAAAGGCCCGGGAGCAGGGGATCACCGTGCAGTTCGGCGCGGAATTTGAGTTCTATCTGTTCAAAACCGACGAAAACGGAGACTCCACCCGGGAGCCCTTCGACCGGGCAGGGTATATGGATGTTGCCCCCGAGGACAAGGGGGAGAATGTCCGCCGGGAGATCTGCCTGACCCTGGAGAGCATGGGCATTTCTCCGGAAAGCTCCCACCACGAGGAGGGACCGGGTCAGAATGAGATCGACTTCCGGTACAGCGATGCCCTCACCGCGGCGGACAACGCCATGCACTTCCTGTCCGTGGTGAAGGCGGTGGCGGCAGGCAGCGGCCTGTATGCGGATTTTACCCCTAAGCCCATCCCCGGAGAAGCGGGCAGCGGTATGCACATCAACCTGTCCGTCAAGGCCGACTCCGGAGAGGATGTGATGTCTGCCTTTATGGCCGGCGTACTGGCCCACATCCGGGAGATGACCTGGTACTTAAACCCCTGCGAGGCGTCCTACCTCCGGTTGGGGGAGAAGAAGGCCCCCCGGTATGTGACCTGGTCTCCGGAAAACCGGTCCCAGCTCATCCGGATCCCGGCGGCCCGGGGAGAGTACCGGAGGATGGAGCTTCGCTCCCCGGATCCCATGGCAAACCCCTACCTGGTGTACGCCCTGCTGATCCATGCGGGACTGGACGGCATCCGCAGGGGACTGACCCCTCCCGAACCCCTGAACATCAACCTGTATACGGCGGAGGAAAGCGTGACAGCCGGACTGGACCGGCTTCCCGCCAGTCTGGAAGAAGCCTGGGCCCTGGCGAAAAACAGCCAATTTCTCCGGGATGTGCTGCCGGAGGGCATGAGGCCGTAACGAGGTGAGAGCATGGCAGCAGGGAAAAATCCATACCGCATTCTTGTTGCCGGTGCCAACGACAAGATCTGCGGATTCATCACGGAGATCCTGCCAAAAGGCGACTATGAGATCTCCTTCCGTGCGGAGACCGCCGGCCTTGCCCGGCGGCGGATGCTGGAAACGCCGGAGGATCTGGTGATCATCAACGCCCCTCTGCGGGAGGAATTCGGCACACAGCTTGCCCTGGATCTGGCGGATACCAACGCCGGGGTGCTGCTGGTGGTGCCCGGAGAGGTGTTCGAGCAGGTGTGCGCCAAGGTGGAGGACGAAGGCGTCCTGACCCTGGCAAAACCGGTGTCCCGCCAGGGTTTCTACGGAGCCGTGAAGCTGCTGACCGCCATGCGGGAAAAGCTTATGCGGCTGGAACGGCAGAACCATGCCCTGCAGGAGAAGATGATGGACATCCGCACGGTGAACCGGGCCAAGTGGCTGCTCATCGAGCGCATGAAGATGACCGAGCAGGAGGCTCACTACTTTATTGAAAAACAGGCCATGGATTTGCGTGTCTCCCGCAGGGAGATGGCGGAGAACATCATCCGGGCCTATGATATGGGATAAAAAAACGGACAAAGGCGTCCGGCATTTCTGGGGAGATTCTGTCTGTCCCCGGATGCCGGATGCCTTTTTTCGGATGGAGGAAAGAATATGAAGAATACCAAGTACATTTTCGTCACCGGCGGCGTGGTTTCCGGCCTGGGCAAGGGCATCACAGCGGCTTCTCTGGGCAGACTTCTGAAAGCCAGGGGCCTGAAGGTGGCAGCTCAGAAGCTGGATCCCTATATCAATGTGGACCCCGGCACCATGAGCCCCTATCAGCACGGAGAGGTGTACGTCACCGAGGACGGAGCGGAAACGGACCTGGATCTGGGCCACTACGAGCGGTTCATCGACGAGGACCTGAACCGGTACTCCAACCTGACCACCGGCAAGGTGTACTGGAACGTGCTGAACAAGGAGCGGCGGGGGGAGTATCTGGGCTCCACCGTCCAGGTGATCCCCCACGTCACCGGGGAGATCAAGGAGTTTATCTACCGGGTGGGCAAGCAGACCGATGCCGACGTGGTCATCACCGAGATCGGCGGGACCATCGGCGACATCGAATCCCAGCCCTTTTTGGAGGCGGTGCGGCAGATCGCCCTGGAGGTGGGGCCGGAAAACAGCCTGTTCATCCATGTGACGCTGGTGCCCTTCCTCCGCGGCTCCGATGAGCATAAAACAAAGCCCACCCAGCACTCCGTCAAGGAGCTGCAGGGAATGGGCGTGAAGCCGGATATCATCGTGCTGCGCTGCGATGAGCCGCTGGAGCCGTCGGTGTTTCAGAAGATCTCCATGTTCTGCAATGTCAAGCCTGACTGCGTCATCGAAAACATCACCCTGCCGGTGCTGTACGAGGCCCCGGTGATGCTGGAGAAGAGCCATTTTTCCGCCATTGTCTGCCGGGAGCTGGGCATCCATGCTCCGGACATCGACATGAGGGAGTGGGATGCCATGCTGGAGCGGATCCATAACCGGAAAAAGACCGTAACCATCGGCCTGGTGGGAAAATATATGCAGCTTCACGATGCCTACCTGTCCGTGGCGGAGGCCCTGCGCCACGCCGGCTATTTTCTGGATGCCCGGGTGGACATCCGCTGGATCGACTCCGAGGGCATCACCCCGGAGAATGTGGAGGAGCAGCTTGGCTCCTGCAGCGGCATCCTGGTGCCCGGAGGCTTCGGCAGCCGGGGCATTGAGGGCATGATCGTGGCCGCCAACTACTGCCGGGAGCACCATGTGCCCTATTTCGGCATCTGCCTGGGAATGCAGATCTCCGTCATTGCCTTTGCCCGGTATGTGGCGGGGATGGCGGATGCCAACTCCGGCGAGTTTGATGAAAACAGCGCCCACAAGGTCATCGATTTCCTGCCGGACCAGAACGAACAGGTGGCAAAGGGCGGTACCCTGCGGCTGGGGGCCTGTCCCTGCAGGATTGCGGAGGGCACCCAGATGCACGCCGCTTACGGCACGGATCTGATTTCCGAGCGCCACCGTCACCGCTACGAATTCAACAACGATTTCCGGCAGGATCTGACCCGGGCGGGACTGGTCATCAGCGGCACCTCCCCGGACGGCTACATTGTGGAGACCGTGGAGCTGCCCTGCAGCAGCTTCTATGTAGGCGTTCAGTACCATCCGGAATTCAAGAGCCGGCCCAACCGGCCCCATCCGCTGTTCTCTGCCTTTGTCCGGGCTTCCCTGGAAAACCGCTGAGACCGGGATCGCCGCTCGCTTTTCTCAGACTCCATCCGATTTCCCCGGACGGCGAACCTGCCTCCGGGGACTTCCTTTTTCGGCATACAAAAACCCCTGGTGTGAGGCTTCACACCAGGGGTTATCCGTATGTTTGGCGGGATCAGCGGACGTACTCGATGACCACACGGCGGTTGGGCTCGGTGCCGGTGGAGTGCGTGGTGATGTTTTCCATATCCTGCAATGTGGCGTGGATCACATGGCGCTCGTAGGCGTTCATGGGCTCCAGGGTGGTGCGGCGGCGGGCCTTCAGCACCTGCATGGCCTTCTTCCGGGCATAGCGGCGCAGACCCTCCTCCCGCTTCATGCGGTAGTTCTCCGCGTCCACGCAGATACGGATGTGCTCCTCCGTGGTGCGGCCCACGGCGTAGTTGGCCAGATGCTGAATGGCATCCAGAGTGTCGCCTCTGTGGCCGATGAGGAAGCCCAGATCCGATCCGGTGAGGTCCACCCGGTAGGTCTCCTTGTCGGCCTTCCAGGCATGGGGGACTGCGTCGGAACCCATGTTCTCCAGCAGGCCCTTCAGGAAGATCTCAATCTTCTCCTCCAGGCTGCCCGGCTCAGCGGGAGCATACTGCTTGGGCTCGGCAGGAGCGGAAGTGCGCTCCCGGGGCTGCTTCTGCTCTCTGGGGGCCTTCGGCTCCCGGGGGGCTTTCGGAGCCTTGGGGGTTTCCGGAGCCTTGGGAGGCTGAGGCGCTTTGGGCGCCTGAGGGGGTTCCTCCGTTTTCGGAGCCTCCTCCCTGGGCATAACGGGCTTGGATTTGGGCTTGGAACGGGAGGCAGAGGACAGGGCGGCTTTGGGAGCCTGAGGCGCCTTGGGTGCCTCGGGGATGGGATCGGGGACCTCGTAGGTCACCTGGACCTTGGCCGGCTGGGCGCCGAAGCCCAGAAAGCCGGACTTAGCCTGAGCCAGGACCTGAACCTGAACGCTGTCGCGGTCCAGACCCAACTGGGCCAGGGCGGCCTCAATGGCTAAATCGATGGTCTTGCCGGTAGTTACAATACTCTTTTCCATAGCTTATTCCTCCGGGCGCTTGTAGCGGTTGGGATCATAGGCACGGCCCTTGCAGAAGGGACGGTCGGGAATGCCGGACAGGGCGGTGTTCTCCTCTCCGTCCTCTTCCTGGATGCCTTTCCTGGCGGCGTATGCTTTGGCAGCAGCGGCCTTGGCGGCTTCCTCCGCCTGCTGCTGCTGTTTCTGGATCTTCTTCTTGCTGGTGTTCTCGGTGATGCCGTCGGGGTTGGCAGCCCGGCGCTCTGCCCGGATGCGCTCCTTCTCGGCTTCGATCTGGTCCAACTCCATGGCCCGCTTCATGCGGACGGCATCCTCTTCGTCATAGATCTTCCGGTAGTGCACGGTCAGGATGGCATCCTGAACAATGCCCACCACGCCCTGGGCGATCCAGTACAGGCTCAGGGCTGCGGGGATGGTGAAGCCGATGAACAGGGACATCAGGGGCATCATGTACATCATCGTCTTGCCGCCCTGGGCGTTCTGCGTGGCCTTGGCGGCTTCCGCGTCCTGGATGCCCCGCTCGTCGGTGACCACGGAGGCATTGAGCTTGTTCATGATGACCATGGACAGCACCTGGATGCCTGCGGACACGCAGGGCAGCAGGAAGGCGCCGATGTGGGCCCAGTCATACTTGTCCCATGCAAAGATATTGTAGGAGGGGATGGAGCCCAGGTCGATCCCAAAGAAGCTGAAGTTCACGCCCTGCAGGGTGCTCTCCGCCACATTGGGCACGGCGGCCTTAATGGCCTCCGCAAACTCGGGGATGCGGCTGGCAGCCGCCATCTGATGGTAGTAGGCGTTCTTGCCCAGCAGCCCCGGGGCGGCGCCTGAGATGGCATTCACGATTTCGGCAGCCACCTCGGCGGTCTCGTGGAGCATATAGGTGATGGGCTGACGCACCACGGCGTACAGGGGGAACAGGATCAGCAGGGGCAGCATGCTCCACAGGCAGCCGCCGGTCATGGAAACGCCTTCCCGCTTGTACAGGTCATTCATAGCCTGCTGCTGCTTCATCTGATCGTCGGGATAGCGGTCCTGGATCTTCTTCAGCAGGGGGCTGAGGCGGGACATCTTCATCATGTTTTTCTTGCCCTTGGCGCTGGCGGGCAGGAGGACCAGCTTCACGATGATGGTGAAGAGGATCAGGGCGACACCGTAGTTGGAGGTGACCTGATACAGGAAGGACAAAATGTATCCGAAGGGGATCGTAACAATGTCACTCAGATGAAAAGCCAGAAACATGGACATTCCTCCTTAGAATGTAGGTTGGCATTACGGCACGGGATCATAGGGATCCGCATGGGAAAAGGGGTGGCAGCGCAGCAGTCTGCGCAGGGCCAGATACCCGCCCTTTCGGGCGCCGTATTTTTGGATGGCCTCATAGGCGTAGGCGGAGCAGGTGGGACGAAAGCGGCAGCGCGCAGGAAAATAGGGGGAGATGGCGGACTGGTAGAATCGGATCAGAGCAAGCAGCAGACTTTTCAACGGGATCCCTCCCGCAGAATGCCGGCCTCCGCCGCCAATTTCAGGCAGCTTTTTGTCAGCTCGTCAAAGGAGCAGCCGATGGCCCGGCTCCGTGCTACCATTACGATATCCCATCCCTGGGCGAATTGTTCTTCATTGAGCCGGTAGACCTCCCGGATCCGTCGGCGGACCCGGTTGCGCACCACAGCATGCCCCAGCTTTTTGCTGACGGTAATGCCCACCCGATTGGTGTCGGTGCCGTTGCGCCTGGCGTACAGAACCAGAGCGCGGCTGCAATGACCGGAAGTCCGGTACAGCCGGCGGAAAACATGATTGAGTTTCAGAGAAGATGAAAACCGCATGGATGCAGTCCTCCTGTTTCCGTCGGAATAAAAGGGTGCGGGGCGAATGCTCCATTCGCCCCGCATGGACTCCCGTTTTCGCTCCGGGCGATTTTACTGCGCTTCCTTCTGCGAATCAGGCAGACAGGACCTGACGGCCCTTTGCTCTGCGGCGGGCCAGCACCTTGCGGCCGTTGGAAGTAGCCATTCTCTGGCGGAAACCGTGAACCTTGGAACGGTGACGCTTGCTGGGCTGATAGGTACGCTTCATGAAAAAACACCTCCTGTCGAAATCACATATGCTCAACAGCTCCGAAGAACCGCAGCAACGCATGGAAAATGACCATAAAAGGTCATGATAAAGGATTATAACCGAAAAAAGCCTTTGGGTCAACAACTTTTTGAGGATTTCGGGGATTCCGGGCCGGAAAGCTGCTGCCAAAGCCAGGGAAGGACTGCTTCAAAGGACGCCCCGAAGGGGGTGACGGCCCCGGTTGCGGATACGCAGCGGCGGACGAACCGGGCAGCCAGGGCACCTGCTTCCGGAACGGACCGGCCTGCCATCCATGCCCCGGTGAAGGCGGCGGCGAACAGGTCTCCGGTGCCGTGAAGGGACCGGGGAACATAGTCTTCGAAGAAAGAGAAGGAACCATCTGACGGGCTTATGCCGAAAAAGCCCACCTTGTCCTCCCGGCGGACTCCGGTGATCAGCACGGAATCCGGCCCCAGAGCCAGAAGTCCCTGGGCCAGCTCCTGCAGAAAATCGTCCTCCGGCTCCTGCCGATAGGGAAGTCCGGTCAGGAGCGCCGCCTCCGTCACATTGGGAAGCAGCACGTCCGCCTGTTTGCACAGAGTCTTCAGAGCCTCCGGGTGATCCGGGGAGATGCCCCGGTACAGCCGCCCGCTGTCTCCCATGACCGGGTCCAGCACGACGAATTTGCCGAACCGGTTTAGAATGTCTCCCACGAGCCGGGCCTGGGCGGGATCGGAAAGATACCCCACCTCCACGGCATCGAAGCAGATCCCCTGCTGTGCCCAGTGGGCAGAGAAATCCGCCAGCCGGTCCGTCAGATCCAGGCATTGGGGACCGGGAAACCCGGTGTGGGTGGAGAGCACAGCCGTAGGCAGCACGGCGCATTCCACACCCATGGCCGACAGCACCGGCAGGGCAACCGTCAGGCTGCACCTGCCCACGCAGGACAGGTCCTGGATGGATAAAACCCGGCCGCTCACTCCTGGGACCGCTTTTTCATGAGCTGGCGCTTCCGCTCGGCATGGTCCAGCTCCCGTTTGCGGATCCGCAGATTCTTGGGAGTGCACTCCAGGATCTCGTCATCCGCCAGGAACTCCAGGCACTGCTCCAGGGAGAAGACTCTGGGGGTCACCAGCCGCAGAGCCTCGTCGGAGCCGGCGGCACGCATATTGGTAAGCTGCTTTTTCTTGCAGACGTTGACTTCCATATCCTCGTTGCGGCTGCAGATGCCCACCACCATGCCGGCATACACCGGGGTGCCGGCGCCGATGAACAGGGAACCCCGCTCCTGGGCATTGAACAGACCGTAGGAGCAGGCCTCGCCGGTCTCAAAGGCCACCAGAGAGCCGGTGAGCCGGCGCTCGATGTCGCCCTTCATGGGGGCGTAGGAATCCAGAACGGAGGACATGATGCCCTCGCCCCGGGTGTCGGTGAGGAACTCGTTCCGGTAGCCGAACAGGCCCCGGGAGGGCACCAGAAACTCCAGACGGAAGCGGCTGCCCATGGGGTTCATGCTGACCAGGTCGCCCTTGCGGCGGCCCATTTTCTCGATGACGGCACCGGTGCAGTTTTCCGGCACGTCGGCCACCATCCGCTCGATCGGCTCACAGACCACGCCGTCGATGACCTTGGTCAGGACTCTGGGAGTGGAAACGGCAAATTCGTAGCCCTCCCGGCGCATGGTCTCCATCAGGATGGACAGGTGCATCTCACCCCGGCCTGCCACATTGAAGGCATCGGTGCCCTGCTCGGTGACATGGAGGGAAACGTCCTTCAGCAGCTCCCGCTCCAGCCGATCCCGCAGGTTCCGGGAGGTGACGTACTTGCCGTCCCTGCCGGCGAAGGGGGAATCGTTGACGGAGAAGGTCATCTCGATGGTGGGATCGGAGATCTTCACGAAGGGCAGAGGCTCCACCGTGTCGGGAGCGCACAGGGTCCGGCCGATGGTGATGTCGGACATTCCGGACAGCGCCACGATCTCTCCGGCCTTTGCCTCCTGCACCGGCTGCTTGGTCAGGCCCTCGAAGGTGTACAGGGCCACCACCTTGCCCTTGTCCCGGACGGAGGGATCATGGTAGTCGGAGATGACCACATCCTGGTTCACCCGGATGGTGCCCCGCTCCACCCGGCCCACGGCGATGCGGCCTACATATTCATTGTAGTCAATGGAGGAGACCAGAAGCTGCAGGGGAGCGGTCTCGTCTCCCTGGGGATGGTCGATGTAGTTGACGATGGTCTCAAACAGGGGGGTCAGGTCGGTGCCCGGCTCATCGGGGCTGTAGGATGCGGTGCCCTGGCGGCCGGAGCAGAAGACCGTGGGGGAGTTGAACTGCTCGTCGGTGGCATCCAGATCCAGCAGCAGCTCCAGCACCTCGTCCATGACCTCGTGGATCCGGGCGTCGGGCTTGTCGATCTTGTTGACGGCCACGATGACCTTGTGGCCCAGCTCCAGGGCCTTCTGCAGCACAAAGCGGGTCTGGGGCATGGGACCCTCGGCGGCATCCACCAGCAGGATGACGCCGTTGACCATTTTCAGGATCCGCTCCACCTCGCCGCCGAAATCGGCGTGGCCCGGGGTGTCCACAATGTTGATTTTATAATCCTTGTAGCGCACGGAGGTGTTTTTGGCAAGAATGGTGATGCCCCGCTCCCGCTCCAGATCGCCGGAGTCCATGACCCGTTCCACGGTGGCCTGGTTTTCCCGGTAAATGCCGCCCTGCTTCAGCATTTCGTCCACCAGCGTGGTTTTGCCGTGGTCAACGTGGGCGATAATGGCAATATTGCGAATGTTTTCCTGTGATGCCATAGGTTTCTCCTTATCGAAATACAAATCAGTTGTTGAAATTCACTCTCGACATGAAAATATACCACATATCGCCGTAAATTGCAACATTCTTCCGTATTTTTCTTCCGGGAAATGGGATATTTTTCGCCCTTTCCATTCCGTTCCGGCGTCAGAGCCGCCAGGATAGCGAAAAAAACCGGGGGACAGAGGGCGGTTTTTGTAGTTTTCCACAAAATGTACTTGACATTCCTTTTGGGGCAGGATAAAATATACACGGCATAATGTCGCAGAGTACCGAATTCTGCGTTTCATGTTTACCGGGCTTCGGCCTGAGAGATGTGTGCTGCGCCTCATGGCGTTTTGTTTTTTTGACTTTTTCCGGTCATGCCGGCCGGTTTTTTCAAATTGAACACATGGGGCTCGTGCACGCTTCCTCAGGGTGTTGCCTACACTTAAAGGAGGTTAGTTGCTGAGTATGTCGCCGTTTTTACAAGTATTGCTCGCCATTCTCGGCGGCATTGTCCTGATTGCGATCGGCTTTGGGGTAGGCATTGCCTACCGGAAAAAGGTCAGTGAGCGGGAGATCGGCTCTGCGGAGCAGGAGGCCACCCGGATCATCAATGAGGCCATTCGCAGCGGTGAGAACCGCAAAAAGGAAATGCTGCTGGAAGTCAAGGACGAAATCCACAAGTCCCGCATCGAATATGAGCGGGAAGTGAAAGAGCGCCGCTCCGAGCTGAGCAAGCAGGAGCGCCGCCTGCAGCAGAAGGAAGAATCCCTGGACAAGAAGACCGATGCCTTCGAGCGGAAGGAAGAGGAGCTGAGCCGCAGGCTGCAGCAGGCTGCCCAGACCCAGGCCCAGGCGGAGGAAATGAAGAAACAGCAGCTCGTGGAGCTGGAAAAAATCTCCGAGCTGACCCAGGAGCAGGCAAAGCAGTACCTGCTGGAGTCCGTGGAGAATGACGTCCGCCATGAGACTGCCATGAAGATCAAGGAAGTGGAAGCCCAGTTCCGGGACGAGGCGGAGGAAAAGGCCAGAGAGATCATCGCCACCGCCATCCAGCGCTGTGCTGCCGACCATGCCGCAGAGACCACCGTTTCCGTGGTTCCCCTGCCCAATGACGAAATGAAGGGCCGGATCATTGGCCGGGAAGGCCGGAACATCCGGACTCTGGAGACCGTGACCGGTGTGGATCTGATCATTGACGATACCCCCGAGGCCATCACCGTGTCCAGCTTTGACCCCGTCCGCCGGGAGATCGCCCGGCTGGCCCTGAGCAAGCTGATCGCCGACGGCCGGATCCATCCCACCCGCATCGAGGACTGCGTGGAGAAGGCCCGGAAGGAAGTGGACCGCACCATCCGGGAGGAAGGCGAGCGGGCCTGCTACGAGACCGGTGTCCACAATCTGAACCCGGAACTGGTGAAGATCCTGGGCCGGCAGAAATACCGTACCTCTTACGGTCAGAACGTGCTGAACCACTCCATCGAGGTGTCCCACATCGCCGGCCTGATGGCGGCGGAGCTGGGTGTGGATGTGGCCCTGGCCAAGCGGGCCGGCCTGCTGCATGACCTGGGCAAGGCCATCGACCACGAGGTAGAGGGCAGCCACGTGCAGCTTGGCGCGGACCTGGCCCGGAAATACAAGGAAAACCCGGTGGTGGTCAACGCCATCGAGGCACACCACGGAGACGTGGAACCCAAGACCGTCATTGCCGTGCTGGTGCAGGCGGCCGACGCCGTTTCCGCCGCCCGTCCCGGTGCCCGCAGGGAGAATGTGGAAAACTACATCCGCCGGCTGCAGAAGCTGGAGGAACTGACCGGCTCCTATCCCGGCGTGGACAAGGCCTATGCCATCCAGGCAGGCCGGGAGGTCCGCATCATGGTCAAGCCCGAGGAAGTGAACGAGGACAATATGATCCTGCTTGCCCGGGATGTGGCAAAGCGGATCGAGGCGGAGCTGGAATACCCGGGCCAGATCAAGGTCAATGTGATCCGGGAGACCAAGGCCGTGGAATACGCAAAATAAGAAAAAGCTGCTGCACCGCCGGTGCAGCAGTTTTTGTGCAGAAAACAAGGCGTCCCGGGTCTCCGGGGCGCCTGATTTCATCAGGAGTAGAAATCCTTGATCTTCTTTGCACGGCTGGGGTGACGCAGCTTGCGGATGGCCTTGTTTTCGATCTGGCGGATCCGCTCACGGGTGACGCCGAAAAGCTGGCCCACCTCTTCCAGCGTGTGGGTGCGGCCGTCGCACATACCGAACCGCATCCGCAGCACATCGGCTTCCCGATCCGTCAGTGTATTCAGGATCTCGGTCAGCGCCTCGCTGAGCAGAGCGTTGGAGGTGGCATCTGCCGGGCCGGGGGTGGCCTCATCCTCCACGAAGGAGCCGATGGAGGTATCCTCCTCATCTCCCACAGGGGTGTCCAGGCTCAGGGTGTCTGCGGCGGTGCGGTTTGCCTCAATGATCTTCTCCACGGGCATTCCCAGCTCCTTGGCGATCTCCTCCACGGTGGGCTCCCGTCCCAGCTCCTGCACCAGCTTCCGGTTGCAGCGGGTGGCCTTGTTGATGACCTCTACCATATGCACCGGCACCCGGATGGTCCGGGCCTGATCGGCAATGGCCCGGGTGATGGCCTGCCGGATCCACCAGGTGGCATATGTAGAGAATTTGTTTCCCTTTGTCCAGTCAAATTTGTCCACGGCCCGGATCAGACCGGTGTTGCCCTCCTGGATCAGGTCCAGAATGTGCAGGCCCCGGCCGGAATATTTCTTGGCAATGGAGACCACCAGCCGCAGGTTGGCCTCGGTCAGCTTGTTCTTTGCCTCCTGATCGCCTTCGGAAACCCGCTTTGCCAGCTCCACTTCCTCTTCCACGGTCAGCAGGTGCACCTGGCCGATCTCCTTCAGATACATCCGCACAGGGTCGTCCAGATTGTATTCGGCGGCCAGGTCCACAGGATTGATCAGTTCCTCGTCCTCCACGCCGTCCAGGTCCACGCCGTCATCCAGCGGATCCAGGATCATGGCGTCGTCCCCCAGATCCAGGTCCAGATCGGCGCTGACCACCTGAATGTTCATTTTGTCCAGCCGGTCGTAGACCTCTTCGATCTTCTCCGGCGTCAGGTCCATTTTTTCCAGCAGTGCGCCCAGATCCTCGGCGCGGATCATGCCCTCCTTGGCGCCCTGGGCCAGCAGCGCCTGAAAGGCAGCCTGCAGCTCTTCTGTGGATTCTTTGGGCTGTTTTTTGGGTGTGCTCATTCCAAATCCCTCTCTCTTCCTTGTGTTCCAATGTCCAACGGCTCAACTATACCCCGATTTTCCCTTTTTGACAAGGGATTTACCCTGATTTTTTTCAGGAAATACGTTTTTTCCGTATTTTGATCCCGTAACACAATCTTTCCCCGGTTTTTTCAAATCAAACCATGCAAGATTCTTCCTGTTTTTCCATTGACGGTCTGTTTTTTTCGTGGTATAGTTTTAGAAAAATCAAACAATTCGAACAAAAAAGGAGGAAATGAAAATGAAAAAACGATTGTGGGCGGTGCTGGCGGCGGTGGCACTGCTGCTGACAGGCTGCGGCAGCAGCCCCAAATCCGACTCGCTCTACCAGACGTCCGTGGAGGAGACCTGGGCCGCTGCCGGAGAGATTGTGGACAACAACGGGATCAGCGGCACCCAGGACGATTCCGACCCCTCCCAGGGCCGAAAATGGATCGTCACCATTGACCTGGCTGCTGAGACCGAGGACATGGATGCCCTGCTTTCCCAGGTGCAGCAGAAGACGGCGGAACTGGGGGGCCATGTGGAGAATCAGGACATCTATAACGGCAGCGCCTATGCCTCCCAGCGGTACCGCCGGGCAGAGCTGACCCTGCGGATCCCGGAGGATCGGGCGGAGAACTTCGTGACGGAGGTGGAGGGACAGTCCAACGTGACCTCCCACAGCAAGAGCGTGGAGGACGTGACACTGCGCTATGTGGCTACGGAAAGCAGGATCAACGCCCTGAAAACCGAGGAAGAGCGGCTGCTGGCGCTGATGGAGCAGGCCCAGGATCTATCCGATCTGCTGGAAATCGAGTCCCGCCTGACGGACGTGCGCTATGAGCTGGAGAATATCAGCTCCCAGCTTCGGCTGATGCAGAACCAGGTGGACTACGCCACCATATACCTGTCCGTCAGCGAGGTCCGGCAGTTTACGCCGGTGGCGGAGCGGACCTTCTGGCAGCGGATCAGCGACGGCTTTACCCGGAATCTGAAGGGCTTGCTGGAGGCGGCGGAGGACTTTGCAGTGTGGCTCCTGAGCAGCCTGCCCACCCTGATGGTTCTGGCGGTGCTGATTGCGGTGGTGGTGATCGTCTGCCGCAGGATTTCCAAACGCAGCAGGGAAAAGAGAAGAGCCAAATGGATGGCCATGCAGAATGCACAGGATCCGAACAGGGATCCGAAACAGGAATGATTTCCCCGCCGGGACTGCCTTTGGGCAGTCCCGGATTTTTTCAGTTTACTTTTTTCGCCTTTTTCGCTATACTATAATCAACTTGCTATGTCCTGCAAAGGATTATCCCGAAGAATGAGGAGTATTCCCTATGACACAGATGCAGAAAATCCGTAATTTCTCCATCATTGCCCATATTGACCACGGCAAATCCACCCTGGCAGACCGGCTGCTGGAGGAGTGCAACGCCATCGACCGCCGGGAGATGGAGGACCAGATCCTGGACTCCATGGAGCTGGAGCGGGAGCGGGGCATTACCATCAAGGCCCGTGCCGTCCAGCTTAACTATCAGGCGGACGATGGGGAAACCTACGCCCTGAACCTCATCGATACCCCGGGCCATGTGGACTTTAACTATGAGGTTTCCCGGTCCCTGGCTGCCTGCGAGGGGGCGGTGCTGGTGGTGGATGCCAGCCAGGGCGTGGAGGCCCAGACCCTGGCCAATACCTTTCTGGCCACCGATGCGGGGCTGGAGGTACTGCCCGTCATCAACAAGATCGACCTGCCCTCTGCCCGGCCGGAAGAAGTGAAGGCGGAAATCGAGGATATCATCTGCATTCCCGCCGAGGATGCCCCGGAAATCTCCGCAAAAAACGGCATCAACATCCACTCCGTGCTGGAGATGATCGTCCGGGACGTTCCCGCTCCCACGGGAGACCGCGGCGCTCCATTGCAGGCGCTGATCTTTGACAGCCAGTACGACTCCTACCGGGGCGTCATCGTCTACACCCGGGTGAAGGAGGGCACCGTAACGGCGGGAATGCCGATGATGTCCTCGATCTCCGACTTGACCTCGGCGGGACGGGCGGAGGGCAGGTCGATCTTGTTGACCACGGGCAGGACCTCCAGTCCCGCGTCGATGGCCAGGTAGGTATTGGCCAGAGTCTGGGCCTCTACGCCCTGGGAGGCATCCACCACCAGCACCGCCCCCTCGCAGGCGGCCAGGGAACGGGAGACCTCATAGTTGAAGTCCACATGGCCCGGGGTATCGATCAGGTTCAAATCATAGCGCTGGCCGTCGTCGGCGGTATAGCTCAGCTGGACGGCGGTGGCCTTGATGGTGATGCCCCGCTCCCGCTCCAGCTCCATGGAGTCCAGAAGCTGCTCCGCCCGGATACGCTGGTCGATGGCCCCGCACTCCTCCAGCAGCCGGTCCGCCAGGGTGGACTTGCCGTGGTCAATGTGGGCGATGATGGAAAAATTTCGGATTTTGGAAAGATCGGTCATATTTTGGATACCTCGTCGGATTGGGATAACGGCCCAAAGCTTCGGGCCGGGCGAAACAATGCCATTTTCCCAATTATACCGAAAAATTCTCCAAATGTAAACCGTCAGTTGGGGATTTGTTTCGGGTTTTTCCGATTTGAGAACGCGTCACAGGCGTTTTGCAAAATGTGCGGATCGGTTTTACGCAGCTGCCTGATAAATTGGTGTTTGTAAGGATGAGTGCCGCACCATACCTTCCCCCGGGGGGAAGGGGGACCGCGAAGCGGTGGATGAGGAATGGCGACACCTTACCATTCGCAATGCAGTTAATTTAAACGGTACAACCTTTTCCGATGTACCTTTTTAACGAAATGCATACAAATATGGAACATATCGCCGTTCCTCATCCGCCCCAGTGTGCGCACTGGGGCACCTTCCCCCCGGGGGAAGGTATTGTGCAGCCGACATCCCCACAAATTCCAATTTACCGCTCTGCTGAGCAATGTCGAAAAGGACATTGCAAAAAATACGTTTAAAAGCTTCGGCTGTTTGAACCAGCCGCGGTCCGTATGGGAAACTGGCGCTGTTTCTCATACGGGCGCGGTATGGGCGTGCAAAAACACAGATTTTGCCAGAAGGAAAACCGTATGGTTTCGCAAATTCAGGGGAAAACTGTCCCCGGAAGCAGAAAATTTCGGACAGGGGCGGCAATCCGGGAAAAAATCCGAAATTTACCCTTGTCAACGGGAAAAAAACGGGGTATAGTTTAACAGCATGAGAAATAATCGAATTTTACATAGAAAAAAGAGGGGTAGTGCCATGAGTACACAGAAGAAGCCCGCCAAGGCCAATCTCGAGGACGTTCAGGCCGCGCTGCAGGCCCTGATCACCCAGGGCAAGAAGGACGGCATGATCCGTGCCGCCGACCTGAACGCGCAGCTGGAAAAGATGCAGCTGACGCCTGAGAAAATTGAAGAGATCTATGACCGCTTTGACGCCATGGGCATCCAGGTGGTCACCGCCGACCTGGAGCTGGATCTGGGTGACGACGATCTGGGACTGGATCCTGACGGAGATATCGACCTCAACGGCCTGGACGAGGAGGAACTGGTGGATCCTGTGGATCTGGCTGCCGAATACAGCCTGGACGATCCCGTCCGGATGTACCTGAAGGAGATCGGACAGGTAAAGCTCCTGTCCGCCGATGAGGAAGTGGAGCTGGCCAAGCGGATCTCCGAGGGGGATCAGGAGGCCAAGAACAAGCTGACGGAGGCCAACCTCCGGCTGGTGGTTTCCATTGCCAAGAAGTATTCCGGCCGCGGGCTGCACATTCTGGATCTGATCCAGGAGGGCAACACGGGCCTCATCCGGGCTGTGGACAAGTTTGACTGGACAAAGGGAAACAAATTCTCTACATATGCCACCTGGTGGATCCGTCAGGCCATTACCCGGGCCATCGCGGACCAGGCCCGGACCATCCGGGTGCCGGTGCATATGGTAGAGGTCATCAACAAGGCCACCCGCTGCAACCGCAAGCTGGTGCAGGAGCTGGGCCGGGAGCCTACCGTGGAGGAGATCGCCGCGGAGCTGAACCTGCCCGTGGAGAAGATCATCGAGGCCAACCGCACCGCTGCCGATACCCTGAGCCTGGACACCCCTGTGGGTGACGAGGAGGATACCTCCATCGGCTCCTTCGTGGAGGACGAGCGGACCCCCGGTCCCGCCGACGCCACCTCCAACGCCCTGCTGGCCGAGGCCCTGAAGGAAATTCTGGACACCCTCACCGAGCGGGAGGCCGACGTGCTGAGAATGCGCTTCGGCATGTACGACGGCCGGACCCATACCCTGGAGGAGGTGGGCCAGATCTTCGGCGTCACCCGGGAACGGATCCGCCAGATCGAAAACAAGGCCATCCGGAAGCTCCGCCATCCCAGCCGCGCGAAAAAGATCCGGGACTTCTACTGCTGAGAAAGAAAGCAATCCAAAAAATGACAGCGGACCTGAAAAAAGGTCCGCTGTTTTGCGTGTGGAGGGGCAGGAAGGCAGCAGGGCAAAGCCGTGACGGATGAGAGAAAAACATGGAGATTTCCGCAGAAGTTGCAAGAAAGAGGGATGTGCTTATCGGCTTGGCTCAGTTGCCCAATGAATTGGTGTTTGCAGGGATGTTTCGTAGGGCGGGGTCATGACCCCGCCCTACGAATTATGATAACGTCAAATTCCATTTTATCGGGTAGCTGAGCAATGGCGATAAGCCCAAAGAGAAATTTTTCAATGTGCTTATCGGCTTAACTCAGCAACCACCCCAAATAATAGAAACTATCCAATTTATTGGACACTAAATGCTATATACTGATGTCAACCAAAACACCGGGAGGGCAATCAGTATGGCAGCAGCGGAGCGGATTACATTTGCAGACTTTCAAGAACGGTTCAAGACCGAGGAGCAGTGCCGGGATTATTTATTCCAGCAGCGGTTTCCGAACGGTTTTGTGTGCCCCTCATGTGGTGCG
>JAQXVF010000055.1 GCA_029224785.1 Bacillota bacterium | reverse complement strand
AGGCACCTGGGCGGACGGTTCTTTGATGCCGATGACCGCTTCAAGGACCGCTTTGAAGTCGGCACCCTTGTTTGAGGAGAAGGCGCCGGGAACATTCTCCCAGCAGAGCCATCTCGGTTTTTCTCCATTCGTTTTCTCCCTCATTTCTTTCACGATGCGAATTGCTTCATAAAATAGACTGGAGCGTGAACCATCCAGCCCGGAACGCTTGCCGGCGATGGACATATCCTGGCAAGGGCTGCCGAAGGTGATGATGTCCACGGGAGGCAAATCGCCGCCGTGAATCCGGGACACATCCCCGTAATGCTTCATCTGCGGAAGCCGGGCAGTGGTTACCCGCACGGCGAAAGGCTCGATCTCCGATGCCCACACCGGCGTGATTCCCGCCAGGATGCCAGCCAAAGGGAAGCCCCCGGAGCCGTCAAAGAGACTTCCGAGGGTCAGAGGTGTATTCGGTTGTTCCATCAGGCATCCTCCTTTCCGGTCTGGCTGGCTAAATGGTTTTTCAGAGCAGAATAAAACGCCTTGCTTCTCAGAGGCTTTCCGGCTTTCTGCCATTCCTCTTCAAAGTCAAAGCGTTTTTCGAGTTCCTGTACCGAGTAGTCGGCGCGGAAGTTTCGCCAGGTCATGCTGTCCCACTTCTTCAGCTGGTTCCACAGTTCGGGGAAATGACGGTACAGCTTTCTCAATTCCGAAAGGGACTGCAATGGACAGCACCAGCAGGATACACGGTGGAAAATCTCATACAGGCCGTCCCAGTGGAAGCCGTGGTCATAGCAATACTGAAGGCACTCCGCCTCCGTAATATTCCAATCGATCAGCGGATGACGATGATTGGGATTCTGATTGTTCTTCCGCTCCATACGGTAACCTTCATCTGCGGCGATCCCCACATACTCGATCACCGTGTATGTATCCCGCAGCTTCCGCAGGTACCGCTCTCTAGGCTCGTTCTTCAGCCGTTCCGTACACCAGCGCATTTTCGGACCTGCCCAGCCGTAACCCAGGTGGTCTGCACCGTACTTTTCAGCAAAAGCGGTGCTGCGTTTGCGGCGGATACGATGCTGACAGAAGAAATACTCGAAGGAGTGTTCTGCTTTAATGCGGGTGATCGGTCTGCCGATATACTGTTCCAGCTTCTCCAGATGCGCATACAGGCCAGGGAACTCCAGTCCAGTATCGCAGAACAGGATGCAGTCGATCTGCATTCCACGCTCCAGCATCATGAGCAGCATGGCGGTGGAGTCCTTTCCACCCGAAAGGGATACCACATGGTACTCCGGTTTATTCATCTCCATGGCACACCTCACTGAACTTGTATTCCGTGCCGTCACGCAGGACGCTGACATTTTCCTCAGAGCCGACCTGCTCAATGAATCTGCGCACAATGACATCGCAGAACTTTTCGTCCAATTCTATGGTGCGGCAGATGCGGTCGGTTTGTTCACAGGCAATCAGTGTAGAGCCGGAACCGCCGAAGGGGTCCAGCACCACTGCATTGCTCATGGAGGAATTCATAATGGGATAGGCCAGTAGGGGAATGGGCTTCATGGTGGGGTGGTCGCCGTTCTTCTTGGGTTTGTCGAATTCCCAGATGGTGGATTCCTTCCGCCCGGTGTACCACTGGTGCTTGCCTTTCTTCTTCCAGCCGTACAACACAGGCTCATGCTGCCACTGGTAAGGGGAGCGACCCAGCACCAGGGACTGCTTCTTCCAGATACAGCAGCCGGACAGGTAGAACCCGGCATCGGCGAATGCCCTGCGGAAGTTCAGCCCCTCGGTGTCCGCGTGGAACACATAGATGCTGCCATCATCCGCCAGCGCCTTCTCCATGCAAGAAAACGCATCCAGAAGGAACTGGTAGAATTTCTCAGAGGCCATGTTGTCGTTCTTGATTTTTCCGGCAGACCCTTCATAGTTCACATTGTAGGGAGGGTCGGTGATGATGAGATTTGCCTTGGTGTCACCCAGCAGGACTTCATAGGTTTCAGCTTTTGTGCTGTCTCCGCAGACCAGTCGGTGCCGCCCCAGCGTCCAGACATCGCCGGGCTTGGAGAAGGTCGGCTTCTGGAGTTCGGCTTCC
>JAQXVF010000054.1 GCA_029224785.1 Bacillota bacterium | reverse complement strand
CTTCAAGCCCATCAAGCAGAAGTACATCGACAACAAGACCCTGAATCCCAAGTCCATGGGCACCGACGCCCAGGCTCTGGTGTACAAGGTTCCCGGCGGCATGCTGTCCAACATGATCGCCAACCTGACCGACATGAAGGCCATGGATAAGTTCGATGCCGCCCTGGCGGAGATCCCCGCAGTCCGTGCCGACATGGGCTATCCTCCCCTGGTGACTCCCCTGTCCCAGATGGTGGGCAACCAGGCCGTCACCAACGTGCTGGTGGGCCAGCGCTACAAGAACATCTCCAAGGAAATCAAGTCCTACCTGAAGGGCGAGTACGGCCTGTCCCCCGCTCCCGTGGATGCCGAGCTACAGAAGCGCGTTCTGGAGGAAGCCGGTATGGATGCACCCGTGGACTGCCGCGTGGAGGACTCCAAGCGCACCGGTGAGGACTTTGCCGCTGCCCGGGAAGCCCTGGGCGACCTGGCAAAGAGCGAAGAGGATGTGATGAGCTACATCTGCTTCCCCAACCAGGCACTGAAGTTCCTGGAGGACCGGAAGGCCAAGGAAGAAAATGTGGTCAGCTATACCATCACCGAGGCATAAGGAGGCAGAATTATGACTTTTCTTGCTTCCGGATATGCCCAGATCGGCGTTTTGGATGCCCTGATCGTAGCCATTACCGGCTATGCCGTGGTGTTCTTCGGTCTGATCCTGCTGATGCTGGTGGTCATGGCCCTGGGCAAGGTATTCATTGCCAAGGAGAAGAAGGCCGCTGCCGCAAAGCCCGTGGCGGCTGCCGTGGTGCCTGCCGCACCCGAAGCCCCCAAGCCTGTGGCTCCCGGTACTGCCGGCGAGCTGAAGCTCCACGATGTGGAGCCCAAAACCGCCGCTATGCTCATGGCCATTGTGGCCGACAAGATGGGCAAACCCCTCAACGAACTTCGCTTTATTTCCATCAAGGAGGTCAAGGAATCATGAAATACAAAGTAACCCTCAATGGTCGCACCTATGAGGTGGAGGTCGAGGCAGGGCAGGCCATGCTGCTGGATGAATACGAGGCCATTGCCCCTGCCGCACCCGCTGCCGCTCCTGCCGCCGCTCCTGCCGCTCCTGCCGCCGCCCCTGCCGCTCCCGCGGCTCCCGTGGTGGCTGCCGCCGGTGATCCCGTTGTGGCTCCCATGCCCGGCAACATCCTGAAGGTCAATGTGACCGCAGGCCAGACCGTGAAGGAAGGCGATGTCCTGGTGATCCTGGAGGCCATGAAGATGGAGAACGAGATCATGGCTCCCAAGGCCGGTACCGTTGCTCAGGTCCTGGTTTCCAAGGGCTCCACTGTTGACACCGGCGCTACTCTGGTCGTCCTCAACTAAGGAGGGGCACCAATGATCAATATTGGAGAAGTTCTGCTGAACCTGTGGAAGGATTCCGGCTTTGCCGCCATCCTCACGGGCTTCACCTCCGAGGGCGGCTGGCAGAACCTGGTGATGATCATCATCGCCTGCGTGCTGCTGTACCTGGCCATCGTGAAAAAGTTCGAGCCGCTGCTGCTGACCGGTATCGCCTTTGGCTGCCTGCTGACCAACCTGCCCGGCGCAGGACTGTACAATCAGGCTCTGTGGGATGCCTATGTCCAGGGTGTTCCCTATGTGAATGCCGCGGGTGAAGTCATTGAGCACATCACCTTTACCACCATCATCCATGACGGTGGTCTGCTGGATATCTTCTACATCGGCGTTAAAAGCTCCCTGTATCCCTGCCTGATTTTCATGGGCGTGGGCGCTATGACCGACTTCGGTCCTCTGCTGAGTAACCCCAAGAGCCTGCTGCTGGGCGCTGCCGCTCAGTTGGGCGTGTTCGTGGCTTTCTTGGCTGCCCGTGCTTCCGGCGTGTTTGATGCTCTGGAGGCTGCCTCCATCGGCATCATCGGCGGCGCCGACGGCCCCACCGCCATCTACTTGACCTCCAAGCTGGCTCCCCATCTGCTGGGTGCCATCGCCGTGGCGGCCTACTCCTACATGGCCCTGATCCCCCTGATTCAGCCCCCCATCATGAACATCATGACCACCCCCGAACAGCGGAAGATCAAGATGGTCCAGACCCGGAATGTTACCAAGACCGAAAAGATCATCTTCCCCATTGTGGTCACCATCTTCGTAGCGCTGCTGCTGCCGGATACCGCTCCGCTGATCGGCTGCCTGATGCTGGGCAACCTGTTTAAGGAGACCGGTGTTACCGACCGTCTTTCCGACACCGTGCAGAATGCCCTGATGAACATCGTCACCATTCTGCTGTCTACCGCTGTAGGCGCTACCATGGTAGGTTCCAACTTCCTGACCTTCCAGACCCTGATGATCGTGGTTCTGGGTGTGGTGGCCTTTGGTATCTCCACCGCAGGCGGCCTCTTGGGCGGCCTTGTCATGTGCAAGCTCAGCGGCGGCAAGATCAACCCCCTCATCGGCTCCGCCGGTGTTTCCGCCGTTCCTATGGCAGCCCGTGTTGCCAACAAGGAAGGCCAGAAGGCCAATCCCTCCAACTTCCTGCTGATGCACGCCATGGGCCCCAACGTGGCCGGCGTCATCGGCTCCGCCATCGCCGCAGGCTTCCTGCTGAGCGTGTTTGGCTGATCCCGTGTATTTCCGCCTCCCGGAAGGGAGGCGGAATTTCTGCTTTCCCGGGAAAACAGGCCGTTTCCGCCGTGAAAAAACCCTTTACAACCTGCAAAATACTGGTATAATGGGTGTGTATGCGATACACTTGGATGGATTCTTTTTAGCAGAATGGAGAATGAAATATGAGCAAATGTGCAGTTGTCGGCATCAACTGGGGCGACGAGGGCAAGGGCCGGATGGTGGACCTGATCGCCAGAGATTACGACATCGTGGTTCGCTATCAGGGCGGCAACAATGCCGGCCATACTGTGGTGAATGAATATGGAAAATTCGCCCTGCATCTGATCCCCTCCGGGATCTTTTCCCAGGGCGTGGTGAATGTACTGGGCAACGGCGTGGTCATCGATCTGGAGGATCTGACCCGTGAGATCCAGGGCCTGCAGAAGGCCGGCGTGCCCATCACGCCGGAGAACTTCAAAATCTCCGACCGGGCCGTTATCGTGTTCCCCTACCACCGGGCCCTGGACGGCCTGGAGGAGCAGCGGCTGAAGGATAAGAAATACGGCTCCACCCTCCGGGGCATTGCGCCTGTGTATTCCGATAAGTACCAGAAAAAGACCGTGATGATGGGCGAGCTGCTCCGTCCGGAGTACCTGAAGTCCCACCTGGAGACCGTTCTGGAGTGGAAGAACCTGACCATCCGCAACGTCTACGGCGCGGAGCCCTACAAGCTGGAGGACCTGCTGGACTGGTGCACCACCTACGGCAGCTTCCTGGCTCCCTATATCTGTGATGTGACCAAGTTCATGAACCAGGCCGCCGCAGCCGGCAAGAACATCATGTTCGAGGCCCAGCTCGGCGCTCTGCGGGACATTGACTTCGGCATCTACCCCTACACCTCCTCCTCTTCCTCCATCGCCGGCTACGCCTGCGTGGGCGCCGGAATGCCCGGCGGCCGGCTGGACCGGGTGGTGGGCATCGTGAAGGCCTACTCCACCTGCGTGGGCGAAGGGCCCTTCGTCTGCGAGTGGTTCGGTCCCGAGGCGGAGAAGCTCCGGGAGGCCGGCGGCGAATACGGCGCTTCCACCGGCAGACCCCGCCGTGTCGGCCCCATCGACATGGTAGCCACCCGCTATGGCTGCATGATCCAGGGCGCCACCGAAGTAGCCCTGACCAAGATGGACACCATCTCCTACATGGACGAGATTCCCATCTGCACCCAGTACGAAGTGAACGGTGTTGCAACCGACGATTTCCCCTTCCCCGCCGATATGGATGGCGCCAAGCCCATCATAAAGACCATGCCCGGCTGGAAATGCGACATCTCCGGCGTCCGCAAATACGAGGACCTGCCCAAGGAGGCCCGGGACTATGTGGAATATGTGGAAGAACAGATCGGCGTGCACATCCGCTACGTTTCCGTGGGTGCTGAGCGGGACGCCATCATCCTGAGATAAGAGCAAGGAGACCCGACACATGAAAAACACCTACGAAAGCCCCCTGGCATCCCGTTACGCTTCCCAGTATATGCTGGAGCTGTTCTCCCCGGACAAGCGCTACGAGACCTGGCGCCGCCTGTGGATCTCCCTGGCCAAAGCCGAGCACAAGCTGGGTCTTCCCATCACCGAAGCGCAGGTCAAGGAGCTGGAGGACAACATCTTCCCCATCGACTATGATGTGGTGGCGAAGAAGGAGAAGGAAATCCGCCACGATGTGATGGCCCATATCTACGCCTACGGCCTGCTGGCACCCAATGCCAAGGGCATCATCCATCTGGGCGCCACCTCCTGCTACGTCACCGACAACGCGGACATTGTGCTGTACCGGGACGGCCTGAAGTACATTCGGGAGCAGGTGAGCCTGGTGCTGGATCAGCTCTGCCGCTTTGCCGAAGAGTACAAGGCCATGCCCTGCCTGGGCTACACCCATTTCCAGCCTGCCCAGCTTGTCACCGTTGGCAAGCGGGCCACTCTGTGGGCCCAGGACCTGATGCTGGATCTGGAGGAGCTGGACGATACCATCGCCGCCATGCGCTTTTTGGGCTGCCGGGGCACCACCGGCACCGAGGCCAGCTTCAAGGAGCTGTTTGCCGGAGACGAGGACAAAATCGATGAGATGAACCGGATGATTGCCGCAGACTTCGGCTTCGACCGGATCTACGACGTGTGCGGTCAGACCTATCCCCGGAAGGTGGACAGTCGGATCCTCAATGTGCTGTCCTCCATCGCCCAGTCCTGCAGCCGCTTTGCCAACGATCTGCGTCTGCTGCAGCATGACCGGCAGGTGGAAGAGCCCTTCGAGGAAAAGCAGGTGGGCTCCTCCGCCATGGCCTACAAGCGGAACCCCATGCGCTCCGAGCGGATCTGCTCCCTGGCCCGCTACCTGATGACCGATGCCCTGAACGCTCCCTTTACCGCCGCCACCCAGTGGCTGGAGCGGACCCTGGACGACTCCGCCAACCGCCGCATCAGCATTCCCGAGGGCTTCCTGTGCTGCGACGCCATTCTGCGGCTCATGGCCAACGTCACCGCCGGTCTCCATGTCAATGAGAAGATCGTGGCCAAATTCGTGGACGAGTATCTGCCCTTCATCGCCACCGAAAACCTGCTGATGGAGGCCGTGAAGCGTGGCGCGGACCGTCAGGCAACCCACGAGATCATCCGGGAAGCCTCCATGGAGGCCACCGCCCGGATGAAGAACGGCGAAAACGCCAATCTGATTGCCGCCCTGGCATCCCATCCGGAATTCGGCATGACCGAGGAGGAGATCCGGGCCGTCATGAAGCCCCAAGCCTACATCGGCCGTTGTCCGGAGCAGGTGGACCGCTTTGTGAAGGTCTGCCGCAGCAAGCTCAACGTGCCGGCACGGGCCGCCGAGGACATTAACGTGTAAGAACCACAATACAGGAAGAAGCACCCCCGCGGGGGTGCTTCTTATTGCTTATCCGCCCAGGGATTCCGAGCGTTCCTGGATCAGCAGGATGTCACTGAGGATGGTGTTGGAAATCAGAAATCCGGAAGCGGTCAGCCGCCAGCGGCCGTCCTGCCGCTGCATGGCGGTGCCCCGCTGAGCGCACTGCCGCAGGTAGACTTCAATGGGATCGAAGGACAGCCGGAAGCTGGTCTCATAGTCCGCCCGGTCAATGCCCGCCGTGGTGCGCAGGCGCAGCATCAGATACTCGCAGGCCCGGTCCCGGGGGAACATCTCCTGAACCTGCTCCAGCACCTGTCCCCCCTGGAGAATACCGCTGATATAGTCCGGCAGGCTGCGGACGCACTTGAACCGCTTGCCGCCGAAATCCGAGCTGGCATCCGGCCCGAAGCCGTAGTATTCCCCGCCCTCCCAGTAGCGCAGGTTGTGCCGGGAGTGGAAGCCCCGCCGACAGAAATTGGAGATCTCATACTGGGAAAAGCCGTAGTTGCGCAGGATCCGCACCATTTCCATATACATATCCGCCTGGGTATCCTCGTCCGGGATCTCCGGACTTTTCCGAATCTCCCACAGAGGCGTTCCTTCCTCAATGCGAAGGCCGTAGCAGCTGATGTGCTGGGGCTTCAGCGTGCCCAGAACGTGCTCTAAAGTTGCGGTCCACTGCTCCAGGGTCTGACCCGGCAGGCCGTACATCAGATCCACGGACAGGTTTCGGAAGCCCTTTTTCCGGATCTTTTCCACGGCGGTGACGGCCTGATCGAAGGTGTGGGGACGCCCCAGCCTTTGGAGCATTTCATCGTCGTCGCTCTGGACTCCCAGACTGATGCGGTTGAAGCCCTCTCCCCGGAGCCTGCGCAGCAGGCTGTCTGTGACGGAATCCGGGTTGCACTCACAGGTGATTTCCGCATCGTCGGACACATCGAAATGCTTCCGGATGGATGCCATCATGGTGGTCAAAGCCTCGCCGCCCAGCAGGCTGGGGGTGCCGCCGCCGAAATACACCGTGTCCACCGTATGATCCGGGGACAAAGCCCCTGCCTCCTCCATATGCCGGCACACCGCCTTCACATACTGACTTGCCGTCCGGTTGGTCTGTCCCGGCAGGGAGTAGAAATCGCAGTAGGCGCACTTGCTTTTGCAGAAGGGCACATGGACGTATATGCCCAGGGGTTTTCTTCCTTTTCTCATGGCCATGGCTCAATCCTCATCCAGCTTCAGCACCGCCATAAACGCCTCGCTGGGTACGGCGACCGTGCCGAAGGTGCGCATACGCTTCTTGCCTTCCTTCTGCTTTTCCAGCAGCTTCTTCTTTCGGGTGATGTCGCCGCCGTAGCACTTGGCCAGCACATCCTTCCGGAGGGCCTTGATGGTCTCCCGGGCGATGATCTTGCCGCCGATGGCTGCCTGAACCGGGATCTCGAACTGGGCTCTGGGAATGTTCTCCTTCAGCTTTTCGCAGATCTTTCTGGCCCGGGGATAGGCATTGTCCGCAAAGAGGATAAAGCTCAGGGCGTCCACAATGTCCCCGTTGAGGAGGATGTCCAGCTTTACCAGCCGGCTGGGCCGGTAGCCGATGAGGGTATAGTCCAGGCTGCCGTAGCCACGGGTGCGGCTCTTCAGGGCATCGAAAAAGTCATAAATGATCTCGTTGAGGGGGATCTCATAATGCAGCTCCACCCGGTTGGCATCCAGATAGACCATGTCCTTGAATTCCCCCCGACGGGAGGTGGCCAGATCCATAATGCTGCCCACATATTCCTGGGGAGCCATCAGATTGGCTTTCACATACGGCTCCTCCGCCAGACTGATCTCCATGGGATCCGGGAAATCCAGGGGGTTGTCCACCATGACCACCTGGCCATTGGCCTTGGTCACCCGGTATACCACGTTAGGGGCGGTGGTGATCAGGTCCAGATTGTACTCCCGCTCCAGCCGCTCCTGAATGATCTCCATGTGCAGCAGGCCCAAAAAGCCGCAGCGGAAGCCAAAACCCAGGGCGATGGAGCTTTCCGGCTCATAGCTCATGGAGGCATCGTTGAGCTTCAGCTTCTCCAGTGCATCCCGGAGGTCCTGATATTTGGCGCCGTCGGCGGGGTATATGCCGGAGTACACCATGGGCTGCACCTGACGGTAGCCGGGCAGCGGCTCCGCGGCAGGATTCTCCACGGAGGTCACGGTGTCACCCACCCGGGTGTCGGAAACGTTCTTGATGGAGGCGGTGATGTAGCCCACCTCGCCGGCACCCAGGGCCTCCCGGGGAGACAGGCCCAGGGGATTCATGGTGCCCACCTCCACCACACGGTAGGTGGCGCCGGTTGCCATCATACGGATGTCCATTCCGGGCCTGACGGTACCCTCCTTGATCCGGACATACACGATGACGCCCCGGTAGGAGTCGTACTGGCTGTCGAAGATCAGGGCCTGCAGGGGTGCCTCCCGGCTGCCCTGGGGGGCAGGAACGTCCCGGACGATCATCTCCAGCACGGAATGGATGTTGATGCCGTTTTTGGCGGAGATCTCCGGGCTGTCCTCGGCGGGGATGCCGATGATGTCCTCGATCTCCGCCTTCACCTCCGCGGGCCGGGCGGAGGGCAGGTCGATCTTGTTTACCACAGGCAGCACCTCCAGCCCGGCGTCCACCGCCAGGTAGGTGTTGGCCAGGGTCTGGGCCTCCACCCCCTGGCTGGCATCCACCACCAGCACCGCGCCCTCACAGGCGGCCAGACTCCGGCTCACCTCGTAGTTGAAGTCCACGTGGCCCGGGGTGTCGATGAGGTTCAGGGCATAGCTTTCCCCATCGTCGGCGGTATAATTCAGCTGCACCGCCGTGGCTTTGATGGTGATGCCCCGCTCCCGCTCCAATTCCATGGAGTCCAAGAGCTGCTCCGCCTTCTGGCGCTGGTCGATGGCGTCGCACTGCTCCATCAGCCGGTCCGCCAG
>JAQXVF010000053.1 GCA_029224785.1 Bacillota bacterium | reverse complement strand
GCTCCCTTGTGTAAAGGGTAAGCGAAGCGCAGTCGCGGAAGTGAATGACAGCCCGGTGGGCTGTCAGAGCCGCGACCGGGCCGCCCGCAGGCGGCTGTCAGCGAAGCTGACTGAGGGATTGACAACCCCTCCGCCCCTGCGGGGCACCTCCCCTTACACAGGGGAGGCTTTGGTGTGGCGCAAAACTGTTAGACAAATTCCAATTTGGCGAACGGATAAAGAGCCCACTTCTATACACCTTTCGGTGTACTGTGCGATCTGCGATTTTGTGCAGCACCAACGCCTCCCTTTACACAAGGGAGCCTTGGGCGCTGCCGCGACAGTGCATAATGGAAAAACCGACCTATGATCGTAACCATAGGTCGGTTTCACTGTTTTACGAACCCCGCCCAAAACCACTGTACCCTGTTTTCTTATTCTTCGCCGGTGTATTCCCTGGGAACGGAGGGGGAGATGAGAACCGGGGTCTGAGAGATGACCACCCGGTCGCCGATTTTGCAGGGGATCCCGGTCACATCAATGGCGGTGTGGGTCAGCCCGGGAAGGCCCAGGACCCGGGGACGGTATTCCCCCAGCTCCACGGAAAGGCGCCGCATGGCAAGCCAGGTCCGGGGGCCGCAGCTTCGGTAGACAAAGGCACCATCTCCGGTTCCCACATCCACAATGGCGACGGTGGTATCCCGCTTCAGCTTTGCGCCGGTGTAGCCCACCCGGCTCCCCTTGGGAAGGCTGCGCATGGTGACTACGGTGGCGGTGAGTACCGCGGCACGCTTCTGACCGGACAGGACTCCGGTGTAGCCGGTACCGATCCGGACGGCATCCAGTTGGCAGTCCGGATTTCTGGCATTCAGGGTGGCGGCGATGTGGCGGATGCCCAGAGGACAGCCCTCCAGCTTGTCCAGAACGGACCGGAATACCGCAAGCTGCTCCGGTGCGGAAGCGGTAGAGCGGAAATGGGAGAAGATTCCCTCTACGGACAGGTTTTTCAGAGAAAAGACCTGACGGATGTGATCGGTTTCCTGCGGAGAAAACCCGAACCGGCCAAAGCCTGTGTCCACCGCCAAATGAATGCGGACGGGCAGACCCAGCCGGTCCAGCATATTTGCCTGCTCCAGGCTTTCCACCGACTGGATCACACCGGCCTGTGCAAGCCGCAGGGAGAGATCCGGATCATGGACGCAGCACAGCAGCAGAAGGTCTCCCTCCTGGTCGGAAAGGGTCAGCGCTTCCTCCGGACGGCTGCAGGCAAAGAGGGTATAGCCTTCCCTTCGGAGTTTCCGCATCACCTCTGCGGCACCCAGACCGTAGGCATTGTCTTTCAGAACGGGAATCACCGGGCAGCTTTGGGAGTAGCCCCGGAGGTTTTCTGCCGCAGCGGCGAGATCTACATGGAGAACGGCCATTTTTCACCCTTCTTTTCGTGTCGTTTTGTAAGAAAAAGATACCACAGTTTTGGAAATCCGTCAAGCCGGCGCTTTTTCGGTTGTATTTTGGGAAAGACATGATATCATATAGGAAAACACCGGGAAAGGCGGAATCGGATATGGTCACACTGGAAAATGAAATTCTGAAAGTGGAAATCAGCCCCATGGGGGCGGAGCTGCAGTCGGTACGGCGAAAGGATACCGGCACCGAATACCTGTGGCAGGGAGATCCGGCTTTCTGGGCCGGACGGGCGCCCAATCTGTTCCCGTTTATCGGTCGGCTTTGGAACAGACAGTACACCTTTCGGGGACAGCCCTACTCCATGGAGATCCACGGATTCTTAAGCCGTTGGGAAACCACCGTGGAGGAGCAGACCGGGGACTGCTGCACGTTCCTTTTGGAGGATTGTGCCCGAACCCGGGAGATTTATCCCTTTTCCTTCTCTTTCCGGCTGACCTACCGGCTGGAGGGAGCCTGCCTGAAAATGCATTATCGCGTGGACAACCGGGGCGGGGATCCCATGTATTTTGCGCTGGGCGGTCATCCGGGGATCCGGCTGCCGCTGGAGCCGGGTCTGCGGTTTGAGGATTACCGGATCCGATTCCCGGAAAAGGCGAAATGCAGCCGCATCACCTTCGGAAAAAACCTGCTGGTGGAGGGGGAAATGGCGTATCCTCTGAAGGAGGGCCGGCTGCTGCCCCTTCACCGGGAGCTGTTCCGGGAGGATGCGGTGGTGCTGAGTCACTGCGTTCGGGAGGTGTATCTGGAGTCGGAGAAGGGAAGCCGGGGAGTGCATCTGACCTTCCCGGATATGCCCTACTTCGGAATCTGGCAGGTATACGGAAAGGATGCCCCCTATGTCTGTGTGGAGCCCTGGTCGGCGCTGCCCGGCAGGGAGGAGACACTGGAAGAGCTGACTTCCATGCCGGGTCTGTGGGTGCTGTCCCCGGGAGCTTCGTTGAAAACGGAATGGACCATGGAGATGCTGTAAAGCGCTCTGGGGACCAATGCAAAAGGCCGGATGGTTTTTCCATCCGGCCTTTTACAAAAGAGAGGCATTATTCAAGATAAGAAGCGGTTTCAATGCAGGTATGGATCTGTTCCCGGGTGGGCATGGCGGGAATGGCACCGTATTTTGTGGTGGCCAGGGAACCGGCAGCATTGGAAAACTGCAGCAGGGAGGTGATCTCCTCCCGGCTCAGGTCCCAGGGAGCCTTTTCCGTCTCCAGGAACTGGGTCAGGGTGGCACCCCAGAAGGCGTCACCGGCACCGGTGGTGTCCACGCAGGCGTTTGCGTAGGTCTTGGCATGGATGACCTGACCGCCGCAGACGCAGAAGCAGCCCTTGGGCCCCATGGTGACGATCAGGAAGCGAATGCCGAACTTCTGCACCAGCGCCACAGCGCGCTGCTCCAGGGATTCGCCCTCCATGAGAAACTCCATTTCATCATCGGAGAGCTTGACGGCGTCTGCCAGACGCAGACCCTCTTCGATGGCTTCTTTTGCCTCTGAAAGGCTGCTCCACAGGGGCTTGCGCAGGTTGGGATCGTAGGAAACAAAAACACCGTGCTCCTTTGCATATCGGGCAGCGGCGAAGGTGGCGCTGCGGGCAGGCTCTGCCGTCATGGTGACGGAGCCAAAATGGAAGATCCTGGCGCCTGCGATAACGTCATAGGGAAGATCCTCCGGGGAAAGCATCACATCGGCGGTCTGGGTGCGGTAGAAGCCGAAGCTGCGGTTTCCGGTGGCATCCAGGGTGACCATCGCCAGGGTGGTGGGATGCAGGGGATCGGAGATCATATAATCGGTGCAGACACCGGCTCGGGAGATCTGCTCCTGCAGGAAGGAGCCGAAACCGTCGCTTCCCACTTTGGTGACAATGGCGGTGCGCTTACCCAGCCGGGCGGCACAGGAGAGCACATTGGCGGGAGCGCCGCCGGGATTGCCTTCCAGATTCAGCTTGTCAGCACCGGGTTCCCGGCGGGAAACAAAGTCAATGAGGGCCTCGCCTACGGTGACAATATCAAAAGAAGGGGTCATGAAGCGTTCATTCCTTTCACAAATTCCAGTTTTTCGCCTCCAGGGGCGGTGAGGACCAGAGTGCCGGAGCCGGCGGCTTCTGCGCCAAGCCCCATCAGGGCTTTTTCGGTTTCCTCCCCGGAAAAGGCAAAGCGGAGACAGGCAAACGGCTGATCCACAAAGGGCTCGTGATCTATGCCGGCAAACTCATACAGCTCCAAAATGGTGCCGTAGCCCTCCATCATGGCGTTGAGGATGACGGCGCCGTCCGATTCCCGATGGATGGTGGAGGAGGTTCCGATGGAAAATCCCAGAGATTGGTACCACGCGATGCTCTCCGGAAGCTTCGGAGTGGGTATGCCAATGTGCTCCATGGCGCATTCCGAAGGTGTGTCGGAAAGATCCAGCCGGGTGCAGAATTCCATTCCGAAGCCGAAGTCGCATTCCGGATTGATGTAGGTCATTCCGGTGCCCCACACCAGGGGATTGTAGCTGATCCGGGATCCGCCGACCAGTGGGATCCCGGCGGCTTCACAGTGCCAAATGGTTTTTTGGAGGTCGGCGCTGCGAAATGCCAGATGGCAAAGACCGGTATAGTATCCCTCGGGACCGGTCTGAAAAGGAGCATGGGCCTTGACGGACTCCAAAATCACATTACAGCCGGGGCAGGGAAGGGTAAACCCTGCAGCGGTGGGGAAAGCCTGTACGGACAGGCACGTTTCCAGATACCGGGCAGCAAGATCCGGACGGGGGACCTTCAGGACAGCACCAAGCAGTTGAATCTCCATTTTACACTCCAAAAAAGAATTTTTACAGATCAGGCAGAATGGTAAAGTTCTCGTTTCCCGCATGATAGGTTGCCCGGAGGATGACCTCCCGGGGGGAACTCTGAGGCTCGGCGATCCGATCCATCAGTTGACGGGCGGCAAGCCGGGCCATTTCCCGGGCGGGCTGCTCCACGGTGCGGACGGATTCCTGCTGGAACCGGTGCCACTCAAAGTCACGCATGGCGGCCACCTGGACGTCCTTGCCGATGGTCAGATGCAGCGAATCCAGCAGGCTGATGGCACCGCTGGCCATGACGCTGTTGGCAATGAACACCGCTTCCACGCCGTCGTTGACCAACTCCTGCATACAGTCAAAGCCGCTTCGGCTCCGGCTGTCGCCCTGCTTGATGAGGGCAGGGTCCACAGGGATCCCGGCCTCCTCCAGAGCTGCCAGGTAGGCGTTCAGACGCTCTTCCGTTGAGCTGAGGCGACTGATACTGGAGATAAACCCGATCCGGCGGTGGCCGCACTGGATCAGATCCCGAATTGCCTCCTGTACGGCGGAAAAGCAGGAAACCCGGACACTGTCGCCGGTGTAGCCCTTGGGCAGACGGTCGATCATGACCAGAGGAAAGCCTTTTGGGAAATAGGGGGAGACATCCTGGTAGTTCCGGAAGGTGGAGGCGCAGATGATCCCATCGGTGATTCCACTGGCCAGAAGCTGCAGACCGGCGATTTCCCGCTCCGGGTCATCCCGGGTGTTGATCACCAGCAGGTTGCAGCCCTGCAGGGAGACGGCGTCTTCGATCTCCTCCAGAATCAGGGAAAAGAATCGGTCGCCGATGTTGGGGGCCACATAGCCAATCAGGTTATGCTTGCCGGTTTTGAAGCTTCTTGCACCGATATTGGGAACGTATCCCAGGGCGGCAATGGCGGCGTTGACCTTGGCGGCGGTTTCTTCGCTGACAGGACGGGTACCGTTGATCACATGAGAAACGGTAGCGATGGAGACGCCGGAGGCTTTTGCAACGTCGGTGATTTTCGGTTTTGGATTCATGGGGGCACCTCCCGAAAAATGAAACAGAGCGGAGACGATTTGTACGATCAACCGCCTGGAGAAAGCAGATATTCTAAGTATACAACCACCCAAAAGAAAGTCAACCAAAAAGAAATCGTTTTCTTCCTTTTCGGCGGCGGATAAGGTTGTATGGAACATGATAAAAGAAAACGTTTACCATCAGATTTAAGTATAATGAAAACAGCACGGAAAGTCAACTGTGGGAATTGCACAAATGAAAAACCAAAAAACTGTGCAAAACGAAGAAAGTGAATAAAGGGATTGACAAAGAAAAACTGTGAATGTAGAATGTTCGTGTAAAACGTTTACCAAGCGTTTTGCAAATAATCTGCAAATGATTGCAAGACAAAAACGGAGGAAATTAAGAATGAAATCTATCAAGACAGCAATTGCTCTGGTCCTGACCGTCGTTCTGGCCATGGCCCTGGTGGCTTGCGGCAGCAAGGCACCCGCAGAAACCACCGCAGCTCCCAATGCCACTGTGAAGGTCGGCTTCACCGCCATGAACCTGACCGACCCGTTCCAGATCGCCGTTCGTGACACCGTGAAGGCCCGCTGCGAAGAGATGGGCTGGGAGTTCCAGTCCGGCGACGGCAACGGCGACAATGCCAAGCAGATCAACCTCTGCGAGGACATGATCAACGGCGGCATCAACTACCTGGTTCTCTGCCCGGTTTCTCAGGACGGCATCCTGCCCATCCTGGAGCTGTGCAAGCAGAAGGGCGTCACCGTCATCAACTACGACTCCGCCTGTGCTGACCAGGATCTGGTTGCCTGCTACATCGCTTCCGATAACTACTCCGCCGGCAAGTTGGATGCTGAGTTCCTCAATGAGAAGTATCCCGAGGGCGGCGAGCTCATGATCATCAACAACCCCCGCGCCGAGTCCGTGGTTGCCCGTGTCAAGGGCCTGACTGAGAACCTGAACAGCAACTTCGTCGTCGTGGAGGACGCAGCCATCACTACCAGCAAGGACGTGCTGGCCAAGGTTGACGATGCTCTGATCGCTCATCCCAACCTGAAGTTCATCTTCGGCCTGAACGACACCTGCGGCATGATGGCTCGTGGCTGCGCCGAAGCTGCCGGCCGTAACGACATCGTGGTTGTTTCCGTGGACGGCAGCCCTGACTGCCAGGCTTCCATTAAGGACGGCGGCATGATGGCAACGGCTGCCCAGTCTCCCATTACCCTGGGCGAGGAGTCCTTCAAGGCCATCAAGACCCTGGTAGAGGGCGGCTCCGTGGAAGACGTCTCCGTTCCCTGCTTCATCATCAGCCAGGACAATATCGATCAGTTCGATATCACCCAGTGGCACTAAGCAATTCCATCCGTTAACTCACTATTCTTCGTAAAGGAGTGATCTCTTTGGCAGAACCCATTTTGCTTGAGATGAACGGGATAGAGAAGAACTTCCCGGGTGTGCGCGCTCTGGATAACGTGCATCTGGATCTGCGTGCCGGTGAAGTCCATGCGCTGCTGGGAGAAAACGGCGCCGGCAAGTCTACCCTGATCAAAGTGCTGGGCGGTATCTATAAAAAGGACGGCGGCGAAATCATTATCAACGGTGAGAAGGCCACCATCAACGATGTGAAGGATGCGGAAAAGTATGGTATCAGCATTATCCATCAGGAAATCGTGCTGGTTCCGGAAATGACCATCACGGACAACATCTATCTTGGCAAGGAGCTTGGACCGGCGGTAAGGATCAGTCGTGCCGAAATGCAGAAAACCACCCAGGAGCTTTTGGATTCCTTTGAAATGGGTCTTTCTGCCACGGACAAGATCAGCTCTTTGAATATTGCGCAGCAGCAGATGATCGAAATCATCCGCGCAACCTTCAGCGATGCCAAAATCATTGTCATGGATGAACCCACCTCTTCCCTGTCCGACAAGGAAGTGGATGCCCTGTTTGAGACCGTCAGGAAACTGACGGCCCAGGGCATCGGCATCATCTACATATCCCACCGCATGAGCGAGCTGGATGTGATCGCGGACCGCGTCTCGGTTTACCGGGACGGCAAGTACGTGGCAACCAGAGTGGTCAAGGAGACCAGCATCGACGAGCTGGTGGCCCTGATGGTCGGCCGGCAGGTGGACAATTACTACACCCGGGATTACAACGCCTGCGATGAAGTGATCCTGGAGGTGAAGAATCTCACCAACAAAAAAGTGAAGAACGTCAGCTTCCAGCTCAGAAAAGGAGAGATCCTTGGATTTGCAGGTCTGGTGGGTGCCGGGCGGACGGAAACCATGCGGGCCATCTTCGGTATGGACGCCAAGGAGTCCGGTGAGATCTGGGTGGAAGGGAAGAAAGTGGAAATCAAGTCCAGCAAGGATGCCATGGCAGCCGGCTTCGGACTGGTTCCCGAAAGCCGCCGCGAAGAGGGCATCTTCCCCTCCATGTCCATCAAATTCAATGAGACCATCAAGGTCCTGGAGAAGTTCATCACGATAAGAGGCGTCAACCGCCGCAAGGAGGATGAAATCGCCGACCGGTACATGAAGGATCTGTCAGTCCGTGCCCCCGGAACCCATGCGCTGGTAGGAAACCTGTCCGGCGGAAACCAGCAGAAGGTGGTTCTGGCAAGCTGGCTGGCAACCAATCCCAAGATCCTGATCCTGGATGAGCCGACCCGTGGTATTGATGTGGGTGCAAAAGCGGAAATCTACGCCATCATGAATGAACTGGTGAATAATGGCGTGTCGATTATCATGGTTTCCTCGGAACTGCCGGAAGTAATCGGTATGTGCGACCGTGTTGTGGTCATGCGCAGCGGAGAAATCTCCGCTGTGCTGGATCGCACCGAGGCAGACCAGGTAACGATTATGAAGAACGCTGTGAATATTTAAGCAATATAGTTTGAGGTGACGTAGAATGACGAAAGTGAAAAACAGCGAAAACAACGTCCGCCTGGGTACAAACCCGGTAATTGCCTTTTTGAAGCGCAACGGCGGTATTCTGATTGGTTTTCTGATCCTCTGCGTGGTGGTCCAGATCAACACCCCCAAGTTCCTGACCTGGAATAACATTGTGGGTGTGCTCCGCCAGATCTCCACCAACCTGTATGTGGCCTGCGCCATTACCATGATCCTGATTGCCGGCGGCATCGACCTTTCCGCAGGTGCGGTCATCTCCCTTTCCAGCGTGGTGGTGGCTACCTGCCTGGTAAACTATGGCCTGCCGATTCCCCTTGCCATTCTGGCGGCGCTGGCCATTGGCTGCATCGCCGGTCTGATCAACGGCACATTGATCTATAAGACCGGTTTGCCCCCCTTCATCGTGACCTACTCCGTACAGTGCATCTGCCAGGGCATCGCGTATGTCTGGACGGGCGCACAGCCCATCCGTCTGACGGACCGGAACTTCATCTTCCTGGGAACCGGCTTCGTCTTCGGCGTGATCCCCATGCCGCTGATTTATCTGGCGGTGGTGATCTTCTTCGTGTGGTACATCCTGAACCGGACAAAGCTGGGCCGCCACATCTATGCGGTGGGCGGCAACGAGAAGGCTGCGGAATTCAGCGGCGTCAACATCAAGAGGGTTCGCTGGTTTGTGTATGCCTTCAGCGGCACCATGGCAGCCCTGTCCGGCGTGGTTCTGACGGCACGGATGTACTCCGGCCAGCCCGCTGTGGGCGCCGGCGGTGAAATGGACGCCATTGCGGCCGTTGTGCTGGGCGGCACCTCCATGGGCGGCGGCCGAGGCACCATCGGCGGCACGATCATCGGCGCTCTGCTGATCGGCGTTATGAACAACGGTCTGAACCTGGCAGGCGTGGACAGCTACTGGCAGATGGTGGCCAAGGGCTTCATCATCCTGATCGCGGTCTACGTGGACTTTATCAAGCAGGGCAAACGGCTCCGTGCCTGATGATTCGATATTCTAATGTAATTTTGGCGGGTGCTTCACCCGTCAAAATTACTATCCGGCGAAAACAAGTGAAAGGACGTGAAATCCGTGGCATTCATTCAAACCCACTTTTTCTCCACCTCCCTCTGCTTCGGCACCGACCTGAACGTGTTCATTCCCACCCCCAATGTGGATGAACTGATGGTCCCCGGGGGAGCGGACTATTACCACCCCGGCGCAAAATTCCAGGTGCTCTATCTGCTCCACGGCGGATACGGCGACTACACCGACTGGATGCGCCTGACCAGTATCGAGCGTTACGCCCAGGCTCATAAGCTGGCGGTGATCATGCCGTCTGCCTCCAACAGCTTTTATCAGAATATGCACTATGGCAGCGATTACCTGACCTATGTGACCCAGGAGCTGCCGGAGCTTTGCCAAAGCCTGTTTCCCATTAGCTGCAAGCGGGAGAACACCTTCGTGGGCGGCCTTAGCATGGGCGGCTACGGCGCAGTCAAGGTAGCGCTGACCAAGCCGGAATCCTTCAGTCATGTCTTCAGTCTCAGCGGTGCGCTGGATGTCATGTCAACGCTGGAATCCGTTTCTGACGGAAACCGGATGACGCCCCTGAATCCCTACACCGGCGAGCATACCTTCGCAATGGATCCGGTGGCGGTGTTTGGTACCACCGATGTCCGGGGCACCGATGCGGACCTGTTTGCTCTGGCGGAAAAGGTGAAACAGGAGGGCAGGCCTCTGCCCAGGCTGTTCCAGAGCGTGGGTACCGAGGACTTCCTGTGGGCATCCAACCAGGGCGCCAGAGAGAAATTCCGTGCTCTGGGCATGGATGTGACCTATGAGGAGCATCCCGGCGCCCATGAATGGAATTATTGGGACACCAACGTACAGCGTGCCCTGAATTGGCTGCCGCTGACCGGCAGCACCGTGGAAGAATAAGGAGGCGATAGAATATGGCACATCTGGATTGCAGCTTTTATTCTCCCAGCTTGCGGAAAAACGCGAAGGTCATCGTATTTCTTCCCACGATGAGCGCAGACGATTACCTGTTCAACGACGATCACCCCAGGTATTTTGCAAAGGGCGCCAAGTACCAGACCCTGTATCTGCTGCACGGCAGCTATGGTGACTGCATGGACTGGTCCCTGTTCGCCAATGCCGAGCGGTATGCCCAGGAGCACTGCCTGGCAGTGGTGATGCCCTCGGCGGAAAACAGCAGCTATGTGGATATGCAGTACGGCGAGGACTACCTGACCTACATCACCAGAGAGCTTCCTGCCTTCCTTTCCACCCTGTTCCCTCTGTCCGAAAAGCGGGAGGATACCTTCATTGCCGGCCTTAGCATGGGCGGCGGCGGAACCTTCCGGGCTGCGTTTGCCCGGCCGGAGCTGTATGGTGCGGCGGCCAGCCTGTCCGGTGGACTGGACAAGGCCCTGTCGAAGACCTCCTCTGAGGCCCATTCCGTGAAGATGCCGAAAAACTACCGCCAGGCCTGCTTCGGAGACAGCGCGGTTCCCACTCCCGGCGGCAAGGATGACCTGCGTGCGGCGCTGAAGGCCTGCGTGGATGAGGGTAAGACACTGCCCAGGCTGTACCACGTCATCGGCGAGGACGATTTCCTCCGGGAAGGCGGCGAGGCGTTCCTGGCATACGCCAAAAGCCTGGGCGTGGAAATCGAGTACAAGCTCCATCCCGGCGTCCACAACTGGGACTTCTGGGACACTTACCTGAAGGAAGTGCTGGAGTGGCTGCCCCTGGCCAACGATATGGTGTAAACCCGACGAAGGAGGAAAATACATGGCAAATATTCATTGCAACTACTATTCCGATGCCCTGAAGCTGAATACGGACATCAATGTGGTGATCCCCACCCCCAATTCTGACGAACTGATGAACCATAAGGACACCGGCTACTGGCACGAGGGTGCCAGGTATCAGGTGCTGTATCTGCTCCACGGAACCTACGGCGACTACAGCGACTGGTGCCATCTGACCAGCATCGAAAAGTATGCCCAAAACCACAAGATCATGGTGGTAATGCCCTCCGTGGCCAACAGCTTCTATCAGGATATGCTTTACGGCCCTGCCTATCTGACCTTCCTGACCGAGGAACTGCCCCAGTATCTGGGCAGACTGTTCCCTGCCAGCACCAAGCGGGAGGACAGCTTCGTAGCCGGCCTCAGCATGGGCGGCTACGGCGCGCTCCATGTGGCACTGGCAAAGCCGGAGCAGTTCTGCGCAGCCGCCAGCCTGTCCGGCGCGCTGACCTTCCCCTATGGGATGGAGGATCATTTCCGCAATCCCAAGTCTCCCTGGCCCTTCCGGGCGATTTTTGACACCGACGATGTGGAAGAACTGGCAAAGACGGATGTGAATCTTTTTGTGCAGATTGAGAAACTCCAGCAGGCCGGTGTGGAGCTGCCCAAGCTGTTCCTGACGGTGGGCACCGAGGACTTTACCTATGCCCAGAACCAGAAGGCCCGAAAAGAGCTGGAGAAGCGGAACGTGGAATATACCTACGAAGAGGGCCCGGGAATTCACGACTGGGACTATTGGGACGAGCATATCAAAAGCGTCCTGAACTGGCTTCCCCTGGCAAACACCACGGTGTAATGGAATTTGGCGGCCGGAGGATCTCCTCCGGCCGCCGCATGAGAAGGGATTGAGTCGATGAAACGCAGCGAGATCAACAAGGCACTGAAAGAACTGGAGGCCATGTGCCGGGAGTACAAATGCTTCCTGCCTCCCTTCTGCCATTTCACACCGGAGCAGTGGCAGGAGCTGGGGCATGAGTATGACGAGGTCCGGGAATGTATGCTGGGCTGGGATATCACGGACTACGGCCTGGGCGACTTCGATAAGGTGGGCTTTTCTCTGATCACCATTCGGAACGGCAACCGGGCCATGCCGGAAAAGTATCCCAAGGTGTATGCGGAGAAGCTCCTGTTCCTGAAGGAGGGACAGTATTCCCCCAACCATTTCCATTGGTACAAAACCGAGGATATCATCAACCGGGGCGGCGGAAACGTGCTGATCCGGGTGTATAACAGCCTTCCGGATGAGCAGATCGACTACGAATCCGATGTGACGGTCCACACCGACGGAAGGACCTACACGGTGCCTGCCGGATCGCAGATCCGTCTGACACCCGGAGAGAGCATTCACGTCCAGCAGTACCTGTACCATGACTTTTCCGTGGAGCCGGGTACCGGAGACGTGCTGCTGGGGGAGGTAAGCCAGTGCAACGACGACAACACGGACAACCGGTTCATGCCGCCCGTGGGACGTTTCCCCGCCATCGAAGAGGATGAGCCGCCCTACCGGCTGCTGTGCAACGAGTATCCTGCCGCAAAGGAATAAATGGAAAAGAAGCTGTTTACAAAAACGGCTTCTTTTTTTGCTGCTGTTTTGTGGATATTGACAGGAGAGAGGAGAAGTGATATGATAAAAATATCCAATCTAACAAAAGGAGAGAGAAAAAATGAAAAAATGGACGGCGATAGTTCTGGCAGCGGTGCTGGTGTTCTCCTTGACCGGCTGCAAATCATCCGATTACAAAAAGGCGGTTTCCGACCTGAATGCCGGAAATCACGCGGCTGCCCTGACCGCCTTCCAGGCTCTGGGGGATTACAAGGACAGCCGGGAGTTGGCAAAAAAGTGCGAGTACGCCCTGGCGGTGGCGGATTTTGACAAGGGCAGCTTTGAATCTGCCAAAGCCGCTTTCCAGGCTCTGGGAGACTATGAAGCCAGCGCAGATTACATCGTAAAATGCGACTACAACCTGGCCCTTGCCAAGTTTGATGCCGGAGATTATGAGGCTGCTGCGGAGGGCTTCCGGGCATTGGCAGACTATGAGGACAGCGCCGACTACCTGGCCAAGGCCGAAAAAGCCATTTTCACAGCCAAGGTGACGGGTACCTGGGTCAGCGACGGCGTGAACCTGACGACGTTTATCGTAAGCTTCATGTCGGGTCAGGATCCGATTCTGGATGAGGTCATCGGGGAATACGCCCTGCCGGATGTCATCATGAACGTCCGGCTGGAGCTGAAAGAGGACGGAAGCTTCTCCGTCAGCGCGGAGGCCACCGGCGTGGAGGAATTTGAGGCGAAGCTCACCGATGTGATGTACAGGTATCTGGTAGTGGTCATTGAAAATGCACTGGCGGATCAGGGCTATACCATGGAGGACCTGTATGCCGAAGCGGGTACGGACGACATGGACGAGATCTTTACGATGATGCTGGGCGTGAGCCTGGATGAGTATATGCAGATCGTGGATATCCGCGGGCAGTTTGAGGAAGCCCTGGAGTCCAATACCGAAAGCGGAACCTTCACTGCGGAAAACGGCAAGGTGATCCTGGACGATGGCGAACTGACCTATGACGAAGAGGCAGACCAGCTTGTAAAGCAGGACAGGGAACTGATTCCCATCATTGGCGGTTCTACGCTGACATACCACCGGCAGTAACAGACGAACATCGCCGCTGCGGAGCTCCCGCAGCGGCGATGGTTTCCTGTATGCAATTATGCGCCGTCGAACCGGTTTTTCAGCGCGATCCGTTTCCAGTGGCCCTGCTCGTAGCGGACGCACACCAGCGCGGTACGGAGGCACTGATCTGCGATCAGGGCGGCCCATGCACCCCACAGACCCCAGTTCAGGATCCGGATGGTCAGAATGGCAAGGATGGTACGGACACCCAGCACCGTGACGGAGGTGACGATGGCCACAAAGCGGGTATCGCCTGCACCCCGCAGACCACCGGAGGTGATAAACTGGGTGGTCTGGATGGGCTGACACAGGCCGATGATCAGCATGACCTGACCGCCTGCGGCAATGACCTCCGGGGTTTTGTTGTAAAATCCCACGATGCGTCCGCCATACACGGCAAAGATGACACCGAGGAGGATGGATGCGATCTGTCCCAGCCGCCGGGTCTGCTTCATGTAGCTGGCAGCCATATCGTATCGACGCTTGCCCAGGCTCTGGCCCATCAGGGTGGTGGTGGCGGTGGCGAAGGCGTTGCCCACCATAAAGCTCATGCTCTGAATGTTCATGCAGACCTGGTGGGTGGCGAAGTACACGTCTCCCAGTCCGGCAACGGTGCGGGAGAAGATGATCATGCCGGCCCGCATGAAAAGCTGCTCGATCATGGAGGGCAGACCGATTTTGGATACGCTGCGCATAATGGCGCCGTCAAACCGAAACTTCTTCCGGAAATCCAGATAGATGTAATGGCGGCTTCCCAGCACCACGGAGAAGGCCATAAAGAAGGCGGTGGTCTGACCGATGACGGTGGCCAGGGAGGCGCCGGCTACGCCCATGGCGGGAGCGCCGAACTTGCCGTAGATCAGGATGTAGTTGAACAGAACGTTCACCACGTTTGCTGTGGTGTTGTAGATCATGGGAGTCCGGGGATCCCCGATGCCCCGGAGAGCGGCGGTAATGGTAAAGCTCATGGCAAAGGGGACAAAGCCGTACATCTGGATCCGCAGGTAGGTGGTGGCGGCGGTGAGGGTCTCCTCGCTGATGGCGGAGCTTGCCATGAAGGCAATGAGCTGGCGGCAGAAGACCAGTCCCAGGGTCATAAACAGGATGGACATAAACAGATTCAGGTATATGGCCTGCAGGAAGGTCTGGTTGGCCTTGTCCCGATTCTGCTGTCCCCGGTACCGGGCGATCATGGCGGTAGAGCCCACGTTCATGGCCTGGATCATGGTCATCAGCAGAAATTTGGGCTGGGCGGCCAGACCCACGGCGCTGAGGGCGGCAATTCCGGCGGTACCGGGCAGCCGACCCACCATGACCTGGTCTGCCATGCTGGTAAGCTGGGTCAGCACCAGCTCCAAAAGGCTGGGCCATGCGATCCGGACCACATCCCGGGTCAGGATGCGCTGGGAGATGTCGTCGGGCAGACGAACCTTGCCTACAGGACCTTTTGCAGCCTCAGGGCCGGCCTCGCCGAAGGGAAGGTCGTCCAGGCAGGTGTGAATCATTTTCTTGGAAGGCGGCATAAATGACTGGATTCCTCACTTTCTTCCGGAAATCTGCCTGCAAAGGGATCTCCGGCTTTCTCTTTTTTGAAAAAACAACTAAAAACAGTTTATCATAGAAAAAAGTCGAATTCAATGCAAACTTTTTGTGACGGATACAACCGTCCGCCGAAAAAACAGAGCAGGAATCCATCCTGGATGTTGCACGATGCCGGGTAGTTGTGATATAATATGAAAATCAAACGAATAGGGAGAATTTCAATGGAAAAAAAGAGAAGAATACACCCTGCCTGGATCATTCTGTTCGGCATGACCCTGGTGCAGGGTGGTTTCATTGGCGTGGGCATCAACTGCATCAGCGTTCTGTTTGCAGGGATTACGGAGAATATGGGCTTTGCCTCCAGCAAGCTGTCCCTGTATTACACCATCCGCGGACTGATTTCTGCATCGCTGGTGGCACCGGCGGTGTCTCTCTTCATGAAGAAGAAAAATGCGAAGATGATCGCGGTGATGGGCTTCCTGGTGGGAATCAGCCTGTGCCTTATGTCCCTGTACAACCATGTCTGGCAATGGTACATCTCTGCCGCCATCAATGCCCTCGGCGCCTGCATGGGACCCATGATGGTGCCCATGGTCATCAATGCCTGGTTCCACAAGAAGCGGGGACTGGCCACTGGCATTGCCATGTCTGCCTCCGGCATTTTCGGTGCTCTGCTCAGTCCGGCCTGCGGCGGCATCATCGAGAGCCTGGGCTGGCGGGCCGCCGCCGTGTTTATGGGCGTATGCCTGATGGCGCTGACCATGATCCCGTCGCTGCTCTTTATCCGGATCACGCCGGAGCAGATGGGCTGCAGGGCTTACGGCGCAGACGAGGAGAAACCGGAGAACGAACAACCCCGGGAGATTCCGGGCGAGAAAAAATACTCCGTTTCGTCCTTTGCGATGATGGGATTTGCCATGCTGGTATTCACCGTCATCACCCAGTTTGCATTCCTGATCCCCACGTATTCCCGGGTTCTGGGCTACGCCACCATGGTGGGAGCGACCCTGACCAGCATTGCCATGATCGGCAACATCGGTTTCAAGCTGATCTTCGGTGCGGCGGTGGACCGCTTCGGCGTGCACCGTACCACCATTGCCACGCTGATCCTGGGGGCCGGCGCTTTCTGCCTGCTGATGATGGGCAGCCGATCCGCCCTGTTCCTGTATGCGGGTTCGTTCCTGTTCGGAAGCCTCTATTCCCTGGGAACCATTGCCTCCTCTTTGCTGTGCATCAGCGTATTCGGCAGAGACTACCAGAAGCCCATGAGCCGGATCTCTGCCGTGACCCAGGTGGCGGCGGCCTTTGCGACACCCTTCTATTCCTTCGTGTACGAGGCCAGCGCCTCCTTTGTGCCGGTGCTGGTGGGCTGTGCCGTGGCATGTCTGCTGCCTACCGGGGTACTGGTGGTGCTGGCAGCCCAGAGCCGAAGGCAGAACGGATAACAGAATCCCCCGTCACCGGTGACGGGGGATTTTTTTGTTATAGAAAAACCACCACCGGCTGGTGGTTCCAAAAAGCTTTCGCTATGCCGAGTCCCGCCGCAGCGGAAAGCCTCCCCTGTGTAAGGGGAGGTGTCACGGCGCAAAGCCGTGACGGAGGGGTTGTACTCGTAGTTACAATCCCCCAGTCACCGCTGTGCGGTGACAGCCGCCTGCGGGCGGTCCGGTCGCGGCTCTGACAGTCCACCGGACTGTCATTCACTCCCGCGACTGCGCTTCGCTTACCCTTTACACAAGGGGGCCTGAATGCGCACCGAACCCCGCATCTGCGGTGGTGGGG
>JAQXVF010000052.1 GCA_029224785.1 Bacillota bacterium | reverse complement strand
CGCCAAGGCCGGTCTGATGGATCCCGAGAAGGCCAAGGAGTACTGCGGTGCCGGTCTGAAGAGAGTCTGCGAGCTGGCCGGCATTCCTCCCGTCCTGCACATGGGCTCCTGCGTGGATATCTCCCGTATGATGATCCTGGCTGCCGACATCGCCAAGGACTGGGGCATCAACATCTCCCAGGTTCCCGTGGTGGGCTGCGCTCCCGAATGGATGAGTGAGAAGGCCGTCTCCATCGGCAACTACGTTGTCGCTACCGGTATCGAGACCTTCCTGGGCGTGGATCCCTACTCCAAGGGTTCTTCCGAGGTCACCGACCTGCTGCAGGGCGAGCACGGCGTCAAGGATTGGGTCGAGGCCCGGTTCGTGGTGGAGACCGACATCGATAAGCTGGGCGACAAGATGATCGAGTGCATCGAGCAGAAGCGCGCCGCCCTGGGCATCTGATAAAGGCGAGGTCCTTTTCTCATGAAAGTAGCGATTACCGGAAAGGGCGGCGTGGGCAAAACCACCCTGTCCTCCACCCTGGCAAGGCTCTATGCCGATGAAGGCCGGACGGTGCTGGCAGCGGACGTAGATCCGGATGCCAACCTGGGCCTGGCTCTGGGCCTGAGCCAGGAAGAAGTGGATTCCATCATCCCCATCTCCAAGATGCGGACTCTGGTTGAGGAACGCACCGGTGCCACCGATGCCAACAAATTCTATAAACTGAATCCCTATGTAGCCGATATCCCCGACAAGTATTCCAAGGATATCAACGGCGTGAAGCTGTTGGTCATGGGCACCGTGGATGTGGGCGGCTCCGGCTGTGTCTGTCCCGAGCACGTAATGCTCAAGTCCATTCTCTCCGCCCTGACCTATCGGAAAAACGATGTGGTCATCATGGATATGGAGGCCGGGCTGGAGCACCTGGGCAGAGGCACCGCCGCAAATATGGATCAGTTCATCGTGGTCATCGAGCCCGGCGCAAGATCCGTCCAGACATTCCGGAACGTCAAGCGGCTGGCCGCCGATCTGGGTGTCCGGAAGGTCCGGGTGGTGGCCAACAAGGTCCGGGATGCCGCTGACGAGGAGTTCATCCGCAGCGCCATCCCCGAAGATGCCCTTTTGGGCTTCATCCACTACAACCCGGAGATCATGGATGCGGACAGGCAGGGAAAATCACCCTACGATTTCAGCCCCACGGCAATCGAAGAGATTCGGAAAATAAAGGCGATCCTGGATCGTGACGAAATTTAGGAGGAAATACCGTGACACTTTTTGACAGAGTATTCGGCGGTAACGACTACAACTATGCCCGTACCGTAGCCGCCATTGACGACGCCATCGCCCAGTACGGCGAGGGCGAGGCCGTGTCCTTCCCCGACACCGCCTACAGCCTGCCCTGCTACTACGCAGTGACCGGCGAAAAGATCACCACCCTGGGCGAGATGAAGGCCGCCATGGCCACCATCCAGGCCAAAATGACCCGGAACAACCGTCTGCACGACGCATTCGAGTCCGGCATCGCTTCCGCCCTGTGCGCAGAGTTCTTGGAAGCCCTGAAGTACATCCACGGCGCCACTCCCTACGAGGCTCCCGAGTGCGGCCACCTGTCCGACGCATTCGTCCGTGAGCTGGGCGTGCCCCTGGTCACCGGCGATATCCCCGGCGTTGCCGTTATCATCGGCGCTGCCGATACCGCCGAGGAGATGGTCTCCCTGGTCAAGAGCTATCAGGGTCAGGGCATCCTGGTCACCGTTACCGGTGACGGCATCCGTCAGCTTGCCGAGTCCGGCTACAAGACCGGCACCAACGTCCGCGTGGTTCCCCTGGGCTACGAGATGCAGTCCGTCATCCACGTGGTCTCCGTGGCTCTCCGGGCCGCTCTGATCTTCGGCAACATCACCCCCGGCGACTTCCCTGCCCTGGCAAAGTACACCATGGACCGCGTCCGTGCCTTTGTCAATGCTTATAAGCCCCTGTCTGACGAGATCGTTTCCTACGGCGCCGGCGCTATCTGCCTGGGCTTCCCCGTTATCTCCAACGAGACCGAGAATATGTTCCGTGTGCCCAAGAGCCTGATCCAGCAGCTTGACACCTCCAAGTGGAATGCCACCTCTCTGGAGGCCCGGGACATCAAGATCAAGATCACCAACATCGACATCCCCGTGTCCTTCGCTTCCGCTTTCGAAGGCGAAATCATCCGCCGGGGCGATATGCAGGTGGAAGTGGACGGCTCCCGTGTGGACTGCTTCGAGCTGGTCTCCACCAAGGACGCCGCCGAGATTGAGGACCACAAGATCGTTGTGGAAGGCCCCGAGATGGACGAGATCCCCGTGGGCTCCAAGATCTCCCTGTCCTACACCGTGGACGTGGCAGGCAAGAATATGCAGCCTGACTTCGAGTCCGTTATGGAGCGTAAGTTCCACTCCTACTTAAACTGCATCGAGGGCGTGATGCACACCGGTCAGCGCGACATGATCCGTATCCGTGTGAGCAAGGCCACCTTCGAGGCCGGCTTCCGGTTCAAGCACATCGGTGAAGTGCTGTACGCCAAGGTCAAGAGCGAGTTTGAGGCCGTGGTGGACAAGTGCCAGGTCCATATCGTGGTGGACGCCGAGAAGAACAAGGAGCTGCGTCATAAGGCCAACGAGGTCTTTGCAAAGCGTGACGACCGTCTGAAGTCCATGACCGACGAGTCCGTGCCCGTTTACTACACCTGCATTATGTGCCAGGCCTTCTCCCCCAGCCATGTGTGCATCGTTACTCCCGAGCGTCTGGGCCTGTGCGGCGCCGTGAGCTGGCTGGATGCCAAGGCCACCAACGAGCTGGATCCCACCGGTCCCTGCCAGGTGGTTCCCAAGGAGCGCTGCATCGACGAGAACCTGGGCCGTTATGAGGACGTGGATGAGGCCATCCAGAAGTACTCTCACGGTGCTCTGGAGCACGTCACCCTGTACTCCCTGTTCCAGGATCCCATGACGAGCTGCGGCTGCTTCGAGTGCATCTGCGGCGTGGAGCCCGTCTCCATGGGTGTTGTCATCACCTGCCGTGAGCACGCAGGCGTCACTCCTCTGGGCATGAGCTTCTCCGAGATGGCCTCCATGACCGGCGGCGGCGTGCAGACTCCCGGCTTCATGGGCCACGGCAAGCAGTTCATCTCCTCCAAGAAGTTCCTGAAGGCAGAAGGCGGCCTGGGCCGTATCGTGTGGATGCCCAAGGAGCTGAAGGATGCCGTCCGCGAGCGTCTGGATGCCGCTGCACTGGAGCTGTATGGCGTGGAGAACTTCACCGACATGATCGGCGATGAGACCATCTGCACCGATGATCCCGAGCAGCTTCTGGAGTACCTGTCCAGCGTGGGTCACCCCGTGCTGAGCATGGAACCCTTCGATATGTAATTTCAACAAAAAGCGCCACCCGAAAGGGTGGCGCTTTTTGTTATCAAGCCGGGAGGGGCTGAGATTGTCCCAAAAGGACGCGAAAACGGCTCCCTTTCTGAAAGGGAGCCGTGTCAAATCCCAGATTATGCGTTTGATTCCCGATAGGATAGGGCTTTTCAGCCCCTTCGACACGGATTTGCCGTGCCACCTCCCCTTGTCCGGTGATGGAACAAGGGGAGGTGCTTTTACAGGAAAACAGCAGAGCCCCTGGCTGTTTCATGTAATCAAGTCAATGCCCCGCTGCAGCGTATCGGCGCTGATCGCACCCGTTGCCTGTGCAATGGCACAGCCATCTGCGTCAATGAAGAAGGTCGTCGGAATGGAACGGATTCCGTACGCTGCCGCGGCGCTGGACTTCGTATCATAGAGCACCGGGAAGGTGTATTCCTGGGATTCGATGAAAGAAGCAGCCACATCAACGGTTTCTCTTGCGCCGTCCGTCAGATTGATCATCAGAAACTGGACTTCATCGCCAAGCTCCAGATACTTTTCGTGGAACTCCGGCATTTCCATTTTGCAGGGGCCGCACCAGCTTGCCCAGAAGTTCAATACCACGGGCTTGCCCAAAAAGTCGGACAGCTTTACTTCGTTTCCCTCTGCGTCATAAACCACAAAGTCCGGAGCAGGGGTTTTCTGCTCCTGCGTTTCGTCTGTTTCATCACCGCCTTGGACGGATGCTTGTTCCTGTGTTTCCTGGGTTTCCTGTGCGGAAAGCTGATCCGGTGCAATCTGCTGCCCCAGCCGGGTGTAAAGCACAGAGGCTCCCCCCATGAGCAGAACAAATATCAGCAGGATGATGAGTAGCTTTTTCTTGCTGTTCATAGTGCCTCCTTAGCTGAGCAGAGTGAGCAGCCGGCCCAGGGTTCCGGTCGCCATCAGAATTCCGACCACCACCAGCAGACCGCCGCTGAGGGTGTTGATCACCTTGTAGTTTTTCCTGATCCATTGGAATGCGTTTTTCAGATAATCGATCAGAATCGCGCTGAGCACAAAGGGGATTCCGAGACCCAGGGAGTAGGCAAGCAGCATCAGGATCCCCTCCGCCATATGGGCCTGCTGGGACGCGAGCATCAGCGCCGAGCCCAGGAAAGCACCGACACAAGGCGTCCAGCCAACGGAGAAAACCATACCAAACAGTATGGCGGAGAGAAAGCCCATGCTGTCGGTGTTGACAGACCATCGGCTGCCCCTGAACAGGTTCAGTTTGAATACGCCCAGGTAGTTCAAACCAAAGAACACCACGATCAGGCCTGTCACAAGATTGACAGCGTCCTGATGCTCCCGTAGGAGGCTGCCTGCCGA
>JAQXVF010000051.1 GCA_029224785.1 Bacillota bacterium | reverse complement strand
CAGCTTCCCCATGAACGCCGCGGGCAAGATCCTCAAGTACAAAATGCGGGAGGAGGCTGCCAGACGGTTGGGACTGGAAGGCGCCGCCGGCATCGACACCGCCAAATCCGGCGAACAGGTGGGGAAATAAAGCGATAAATTGGAGTTTGTCGCGCCCTTGGCTCCCCCAGAGGGGGAGCCAAGAGTGCGCCAATTCCAATTTATCGAGACTAGCCCTGATAGATTGTTCCCATCGAAAAAATGGATGGATCAAATCGAAAAATATTATTGACAATTTCATAAAACAGTGATAGAATCTGGTACATATAGCGACAAAGGCTGTGACGAAGACGGCAGAATGGATTGCCTGCAGAGAGCTGACGGTTGGTGCGAGTCGGCGGCATGAACTTCAGTAGCCTATCACTTCCGAGCCGGGGATCCGAACGCTTCTCGTCAGTAGGCGTCCCACGTTTGCCCGCGTTAAGGGATAGGATTTGTTGGAATCTGAAGCGGCAGTGCTTGCGCTGCAATTTGAGTGGTACCACGGGTATGTTTTTACAGACTCGCCTCAAGATTTTATCTTGGGGCGAGTTTTTATTTTCCCCCAAAAGGAGAGAGCTTTATGAAAAGTCAAACTACTACCAATCAGCTGATGGATGTGGCCCAGCGTATTCGGGAGATGCGGGAGATTATCGGCTACTCCACCGCCACCATGGCAGAGCTTCTGGATATTCCGGAGGAGCTGTACCGGCAGTATGAATCCGGTTCCATTGATCTTCCGTTCACGTTCATGCACAAGTGCTCCCTGGTTTTCGGCGTGGAGCTGACGGAGCTGCTGGAGGGCTACAGCGCCCGGCTGACCAGCTATACCATCACCCGCAGCGGCAAGGGACCCGTCACCGCCTCGGAGGATGGCATCACCATTCAGAATATGGCCGCCATGTTCCAAAATAAGCTGGCAACGCCCTATTGGTGTACCTATCAGTACGATCCTTCCCTGCAGGACAAGCCCATTCACACCACCACCCACGCCGGTCAGGAATTTGACCTGATCCTGAAGGGCACTCTGAAGGTGCGCATCGGCGAGCACGTGGAGACCCTCCGGGAGGGCGACAGCATCTTCTTTAAAAGCTCCACGCCCCACGGCATGATTGCCGTGGAGGGGCAGGACTGTGTGTTCCTGGCCATGATCATGGCCAGCACCGAACGGGAGCAGTGGACCACCGCCAAGCCCCTGATCATGGAGAAAACCGACGATTCCCTGCTGTGCCGGGAGTTTATCGTGCCGGAAGAAAACGATGACGGCAGCATGAAAGCGGTGCATTTCCAAAACACCCAGCGGTTCAATTTTGCCTTCGATATCGTGGACGGCATTGCCAGAAAGAATCCGGACAAGCTGGCCATGGTCCATGTGGCCAACAACGGCACGGAGCGCCGCTTCACCTTCAAGGATATGAAGGATGCCTCCTCCCAGACTGCCAACTACTTCACATCCCTGGGCATCAAACGGGGAGACCGGGTGATGCTGGTGCTTAAGCGCCACTATCAGTTCTGGTATTCCATTCTGGCACTGCATAAGATCGGCGCCATCGCCATCCCCGCCACCAACCAGCTTCTGCAGCACGATTTTGAGTACCGCTTCCAGGCAGGCGGCGTCAGCGCCATTGTCTGCACCGCCGACGGAGACACTGCCCATCAGGTGGATCTGGGAGAGGCCGCTTCCGGCGTAAAGCTGCAGAAGATCCTGGTCGGCGGCAAGAGAGAGGGTTGGCACGATTTCGACAGCGAGTATTCCCTGTTCAGCCGCCGCTTTGTCCGCACGGCAGATGCCCCCTGCGGAGACGATCCCATGCTGATGTTCTTCACCTCCGGCACCACCGGCTATCCCAAGATCGCCGTCCACAGCTATCAATACGCCCTGGGTCACTTTGTCACAGCAAAGTATTGGCACTGGGTGGAGAAGGACGGTCTGCACTTTACCATTTCCGAAACCGGCTGGGGCAAGGCGCTGTGGGGTAAGCTGTACGGCCAGTGGCTCTGCGAGGGCGCCGTGTTTACATACGACTTCGACCGCTTTGACGCGGAGAAGATCCTGCCCATGTTTGCAAAATACAACATTACAACCTTCTGTGCACCGCCTACCATGTACCGGATGCTCATCAAGGAGGACCTGTCCCGGTATGACCTCAGCTCCATCCACCATGCCACCACGGCAGGCGAGGCGCTGAACCCCGAGGTGTTCTACCAGTTTGAAAAGGCTACCGGCCTGCAGATCGCCGAGGGCTTCGGCCAGACGGAGATGACTCTGGGCATTGCCAATCTCACCGGCGGCCCGATCAAGCCCGGTTCCATGGGCAAGCCTGTGCCCGGCTACGGAATCGACATTCTGGATCTGGATGGCAACCCGGTGGAGGACGGTGTCAGCGGAGAGATCGTCATCAAGGCGGACCGGAATGGAGAAAAGCCCTGCGGCATCTTCCTGGGCTACTACAACGACGAAGAGCGTACCGCGGCTGTGTGGCATGACGGTTACTACCACACCGGCGACGTGGCCTGGCGGGATGAGGACGGGTTCTTCTGGTATGTGGGCCGTGCGGACGATGTGATCAAGTCCTCCGGCTACCGCATCGGACCGTTTGAGATCGAGAACGTCATCATGGAGCTGCCCTATGTGCTGGAATGCGGCGTCTCTGCGGCACCGGATCCCGTCCGGGGTCAGGTGGTCAAGGCCAGCATCGTGCTGGTGAAGGGCACCGAAGGCACCGAGGAACTGAAGAAAGAGATCCAGGACTATGTCAAGACCCATACGGCACCTTACAAATATCCCCGCATCGTGGAGTTCCGCACGGAGCTGCCCAAGACCATAAGCGGAAAGATCATGCGCAACAAGCTGTAAGCGCAGGAGGACCGTTTCCCGGAAGGAGGAATCTGGGGCAATATGCAATACAAACGTCTGACCCTGTTTGCCGGACATTACGGCAGCGGAAAAACCAACATCGCCCTCAATTACGCCCGGTGGCTGAAACGGCAGGGCCTCCCCGTCACCATTGCGGACCTGGACATCGTCAATCCCTATTTCCGCACCAAGGACAGCGAAGCGGCGCTGAAGGAGGAGGGCATCGGCCTGATCTGCTCGGAATTTGCCAATTCCAACGTGGATCTTCCTGCCATGCCCAAAGAGGTCTACGGCCTGGTAAATGACCCGACGGTGTACGGTGTGCTGGATATCGGAGGGGATGATCGGGGAGCACTGGCTCTGGGACGCTATACCCCCGCTATTTTGCAGGAGGACAACTACGAAATGCTGCTGGTGGTCAACCGTTCCCGGCCCCTGACCCGGACGGTGGAGGACACGGTGGAGGTCATGCACGAAATCCAGGATGCCTGCGGCCTGCCTTTTACCGCCATCGTCAACAACACCAACCTGGGTCTGCAGACCCAGGCAGAGGACGTACTCTCCAGCGCAGACTATGCCGATGCCCTTTCCCGGGCCACCGGACTGCCGGTGAAAATGACCTGTGCAGCGGAACACCTGGGGCCTGCCCTGGACGGCCGGGTGGATAATCTGTTTCCGCTTTCCATTCAAAAACTGTATTATATGATCCAATCGGAGGTGCAATATGGCCAAACTGACATTTAACGAGGAACTTTGCAAGGGCTGCGGCCTTTGCGTCAACGCCTGCCCCAAGGGCCTGCTGGCCCTGTCCCAGAGCAGGCTGAACCAGAAGGGACACACCCCTGTGGAACTGGTGAAACCGGACGAGTGCGTGGGCTGCGCATCCTGCGCTCTGATGTGCCCGGACTGCGTCATCACCGTGGAACGTTGAGAAAGGAGCATGGTATGCAGGAAAAAACATTGATGAAAGGCAATGAGGCCATTGCCGAGGCGGCCATTTTAGCCGGCTGTCGGCACTATTTCGGCTATCCCATCACCCCTCAGACCGAGGTGGCGGCCTACATGGCAAAGAAAATGCCCAGGATCGGAGGCACCTTTTTGCAG
>JAQXVF010000050.1 GCA_029224785.1 Bacillota bacterium | reverse complement strand
GCATCAGAATCTTCTACAAGTTCATCGGCGAGCTTGTGTCCGAGCCGGTCAAAGAGTTTGCTCCCAACGGTCAAATTCCTTCCACTGTCCCGGTATTGGGCGAGTTTAATATGTAAAAAGGACACCAAGGGAGGTTGGCGTCAACCTGAAGGATGGCTACAACGGTGACCTGACCTCCCGTGAGGCCGGCTCCGTGGGCGGCCAGATGGTCAAGAAGATGATCGAGGCCTACGAGCAGAGCATCCAGTAACAAAATGTCCCGGGTTTTCACCCGGGACATCCTTATTTCAGGGAATCAGAAGCTTCTGACCACTTCCGCAATGTGCTCCGCGCACAGGCCGAACTGCTTCAGCAGCGCCGCGGCGGGGCCGGAATGACCAAACTCGTCGTTGATGCCGATGCGGCGCACGGGAGTGGGCATTTTCTCGGACAGCAGGCTGCACACCGCCTCGCCCAGACCGCCGATGACGGAATGCTCCTCACAGGTAACGATCTTTCCGCACTCTGCGGCTGCCTTCAGCACCAGCTCCTGGTCCAGAGGCTTGATGGTGGCCATGTTGATGACCCGGGCGGAGATGCCCTCGGCAGCCAGCGCCTTCGCCGCCTCCAGCGCTTCGTACACCAGCAGGCCGTTGGCAATGATGGCCACGTCGGTGCCGTCCCGGAGGGTCTCGCCCTTGCCGATCTCAAAATGCATTCCCTCTTCATGGATCACAGGCACGGCAGAGCGTCCGAAGCGCATATACACCGGACCCTCGTACCGGTAGGCCGCCTTCACCATCTCCCGGGCCTCCACATCGTCAGCCGGGGACATGACCACCATGCCGGGGATGGAGCGCATCAGGGCGAAGTCCTCGCAGCACTGATGGGAAGCGCCGTCCTCGCCCACGGAGATGCCGCCGTGGGTGGCTCCGATTTTTACATTCAGGTGGGGATATCCGATGGAGTTGCGGACCTGCTCGTAGGCCCGGCCTGCCGCAAACATGGCAAAGGAGGAAGCAAAGGGCACCAGGCCGGTGGTAGCAAGGCCGGCCGCCACATCCATCATGTTGGCCTCTGCAATGCCGCAGTCAAAATGCCGCTGGGGGAATGCCTTCTGGAAAATGCCGGTTTTGGTAGCGTTTGCCAGGTCTGCATCCAGAACCACCAGGTTCTCATACTCTGCGCCAAGCTCGGTCAACGCCTTTCCGTAGCTTTCACGGGTCGCGATTTTCTTTCCGTCTGCCATCTTACTCACCCTCCAGTTCCGCAAGAATCGCTCTCAGCTCGCTCATCGCCTGCGCATACTGCTCATCGTTGGGAGCCGTTCCGTGCCAGGCGGCATTGTTTTCCATGAAGGAAACGTCCTTGCCCTTGGTGGTCTTCATGACGATGGCCGTGGGCCTGCCCTTCACTTCCCGGGCCTCATTCAGCGCAGCTTCCATCTGCAGGAAGTCGTGACCGTCGATGGCGATCACATGGAAGCCGAAGGACTCCAGCTTGTCGGTAATGGGATAGGGGCTCATGACCTTGGCGATGTCGCCGTCGATCTGCAGGCCGTTGTTGTCCACGATGGCCACGAAATTGTCCAGATGGTAGTGGGCGGCAAACATACATGCCTCCCAGACCTGTCCTTCCTGGATCTCGCCGTCACCCAGCAGGGTGTAGACGCGGGCGGTCTTGCCCTGGTGTTTCAGGCCAAGCGCCATGCCGGCCGCCACGGAAATGCCCTGGCCCAGGGAACCGGTGGACATATCCACACCGGGAACGGTGTGCATATTGGGATGGCCCTGAAGGTAGGAATCGATGTGACGCAGGGTGGGAAGATCCTCCACGGGGAAGAACCCGCGGTTGGCCAGCGCGGAATACAGGCCGGGAGCCGTGTGACCTTTGCTCAGCACAAAGCGGTCCCGGTCCTCCCACTTGGGATTTGCGGGGTCTACGTTCATTTCCCGGAAGTACAGATAGGTAAACATATCCGCTGCGGACAGGCTGCCGCCGGGATGGCCCGCTTTTGCCCCATGTACGCCTTCAATGATCCCCATGCGCACCTTGCAGGCAGTGATTTTCAGTTGCTTCACTTCTTCGGGAGTCATAGTTCTCCTCCTTTTTTGATATCCCTGCAAGCCGGCCAAAGGCTGCGGTCTTCGCAAGGCTTTCCGATTTCGGGAACAATCCTCCCGATGATATCATTATACATTCTTTTCTGCCCCGATGCAATAGGCATTCTGTTTTTCTCCCACGGGAAATGCTGCCGCAGAGCTCTCCATAATCATAACCACCGGCCGTGTGGGTTTGCACTTGCCCCCTTAGGGCTTTTTACCAGCCGAGACTATAGGCTCATCGAATTCTCTTTCACTTGCGTGTGGTGCCCCACCACCGCAGATGCGGGGTTCGGTGCGCATTAAGGCCCCCTTGTGTAAAGGGTAAGCGAAGCGCAGTCGCGGGAGTGAATGACAGTCCGGTGGACTGTCAGAGCCGCGACCGGACCGCCCGCAGGCGGTTGTCACCGTACAGCGGTGACTGGGGGATTGTAACTGCGAGTACAACCCCTCCGTCACGGCTTAGCGCCGTGACACCTCCCCTTACCCAGGGGAGGCTTTCCGCTGCGGCGGGACTCGGCATAGCGAAAGCTTTTTGGAACCATCAGCCGGTGGTGGTTTTCTATAACAATAAAAAACCAGCGCCGGACACGGAACACCGTGTCCGGCGCTGGTTTTCAGGGCAGGCA
>JAQXVF010000049.1 GCA_029224785.1 Bacillota bacterium | reverse complement strand
CCGGCGGTGAAGCCGGAGGGTCTGCCCGAAAAGATCGGCATCCGCTCCCCCAGACAGATGCGGGAGCTGGCCATCGATCAGCGTTACTGGGATAAGGGTTACAACTTCGAACTGGAGACGGACCTGGATATGTCCCTGTACGAGTGGAAGAATTACAAGATCACGGATTACTCCGTCAAGCCCATCGGTACAGAAGCACATCCCTTTAACGGCACCTTCACCGGAAGCAGCCGTGAGGTCTATGTGCAAAATGCTTACCTGAAGAATTATCTGAAAATATTGCAGCCCAACACCGGCGATACAGCTTATGCCGTCTTCGGTCAGATCGGTCCCGACGGCAGACTGAGCAATCTTACCGTGAGTGATGACACGCTGACGATCCCGGCAGGGACGGTGAACGCCGGCCTGTTTGCCGCCGTCAACGAGGGCACCGTCACCGAGATGCACTACACCAACCCCAAGGCAACTATGGATACCAAGCAGAGCGTTCCCGATTATGCCGGCCTGGTGGCTGCGCAGAACAAGGGAATCGTCCAGTCCTGCGAGCTGAGTATCAGCGGCACGGTTTCCATGGCCGCGAAAGAAGCAGCCGGCACCCTCATCGGCTACAGCACGGGAGACGGCTCCGCAGTGACAGGAAACAGCATTTCCGTGGGCAGCGTCTCCTTCGGGCAGGGCAAATACACCGGCGGTGTCTTCGGTATTCTGGAAAACAGCATCTACTCCCTGGGCACCGGAGACGACAAGGCTTCGCCCGCATCCGTGGACAGTGTTTCCGGCAAGGAAATCACCGGCGGTTTTGCAGGCAAGTTCAGCGGCACCCTGGAGAGCCAGGAAATCACCATCGGAAATGTGTCCTCTGACGGTGTCGCAGCAGGCTTCATCGGCGAGCTTTCCAACGCCACGCTGGACAGTCTGACCCTGACGATGCCTGCCGGTACCACCGTGTCCGGTGTGAACGGCGCTTCTGCCGTGGCCGGCAATTACACGGCAACCAATTTGAATCTGATCCGTGTGACCATCGGCGGAACAGTGACTTCCAACAGCGGCAACGCCTCCGGTATGCTCCTGGAGGCCCAGGACGATACCTCCGCCCTGAGCAACTGCTTTGTGTACCTTGCCAATTCCATCACTGCCCAGAACGGCAATGCCGCCGGCTTTGCCGGAAAGACCACCGGAACGGTGGTAAACAGCCATGTGCTGTTTACCGATTCGGCAGCAAAGATCACCGGCAAACAGGCTGCGGGCTTTGTCAATCTCTGCACCTATCCCAGGAACTCCGCACTGGAGATCCTCAAGCAGTGTGATGTTACCGGTGCTGGTACCGTCAGCGGCACCGTTCAGGCCGCAGGCTTTGCCAACACGGTGGATACCAATGCCCAGCTCGTCGGCGTATCCACGGTCCGTATGGATGCAGCGGACAAGGAAGCAGCATTCCTTGCCGGAAAACTGGATGACCTGAAGGTTCAGTCCGCCAACGGCACCGCTGCACTTCTGGCCAATACGGTCAACGCGGGACAGGGATTTGTCAGCAACTGCTTCGCCGTTGGCACCGTTTCCGGCACCAACGCCGCAGGCTTTGTGAACACCAACAACGGACAGATGGGCAACTCCATGGCCAATGTGTTCCTGGAGTCCGGCTCTGCCTTCGTGGGAACCAACAACGGCACCGTCTCCGGTTCCTACGTCTGGTACAGCGGAACTCCCTCCTACAGCTTTGTGGGCGAAAATGACGGCTCTGTCTCCAGCTCCTATGCGGCGGCGTTGACCGTAACCTCCGCACCCTCCGGTCCGGAATCCGGCAGCTATGAGTTGACCGAAACCTCCGTATCCTTCGGTCCGGAATCCGGCAGCTATGATAAGTGTTACAATGTGTCTGAAAACGACGGGGAATCCTCCGTCAACGGCGTAACCAACGTGTCCTACGAGGCCATGGCGCTGGTGGACGATATGGGTTCGGCAGGCCTGCAGTGGGTGGAGCCCAACAGCCGGCTGAAATATCCCTATTCTTCCGAACTGTCCGATAAAGCCTACCCCTATCCCATGCTGAATTACATTCCTCAGTACGGTGACTGGGTGAATCCTCAGGATTATGCCTTCGGTGTGTTCTACTATGAAATAGATGCTGACGGGAACTCCACCTACCATCTGGTGGATCTGTCTGAAGAAGCGATTCTGAAGGGCGGAGAGTATTCCGACATCATCGAATCGGTGGATCACAGCGTTTTCGAATACGGCTACGGTGTGTTCTGCCATACGGTAAAGCAGCTTGGAAGCATCCGGTTCGGCAACCAGTTGGTGACGCTGGAGGGAAAACCCGTTCTGGTGACCGCTCCTTCCAACATCCCGCTGTCTGACGACACGATCATGAAGACGCAGAACTACCGTTTCTATGTACTGTCCAAGGACGAACAGATCACCGGTACCGATGCAGCGCTGATTACCGTTGCAGATCCTGCCGGAAAGGTAGTTCACACCATGAATCCCTTCTTTGCGGATGCGATAGATCCCCAGGATGGACAGACCCTGCACATCCACGCGGCTAAGCAGCTCCAAAACATCGGAGCCTTCCCCGCAGGAGACTTCACCGTCTGCCATGTTCTGGATATGACCGGCCTTTCCTTCCGGCCCATCGAAGAGCTGAGCGGTACGCTGACCTTCGTGGATGGAACGGCTGTCCGGAACTACAATTCCGGAACCATGATCCAGATCCTCTCCGGCAGCATGAGCGGCGCCGTTTTTGAGGACGTGATCTGCACCGATGCTTCCCTGATCGGGAACCTGACCGGTACCGTGGAAGATGCTGTCTTTACCCGGTATCAGGGATCCGATGCGATCTTTGGAACCGTTGAGAACGGCACCGTAAACAATGTGCGTGTCGTTGATGCAAAGGTCACATCCCAGGCACCTGTCTCCGCGATCCTTGCCAATACGCTGAACAATGCCCAGATTCTCAACTGTACTGTCTCCGGCGACGGAGAAGGTTCTTCCGAACTGACTGTGTCCCATCTGGTCCAATTCCAGACCAATGCGGATGTGGATGAGCAGTACACGGTGGGCATTCTGGCTGCGGAATCCGTCAATTCCTGCATCCAGAGCTGCAATGTGGAAGGTGTGAAGCTTTCCTTCACCGGCGAAGTCTCCGAGTTGGAACTTGCCGAAGGACAAAGCCCTGAAGCCGTCAATCCGGCAGCCTATTCTGCCGTCATCGGCGGTGCCGTAGGCAGACAGGATGCTGACTCCGTGTTGGATGAAGTATCCGTTGTGGGCTGCAGCATCTCCACAGACGTTCAGAAGACACAGACCACTTCCGCCACCCAGCCTGCCAAGGTGGAAATGACCGTTGGCGGCATTGCCGGTGAGCAGAAGGGACAGATGGTGTTCTGCACCGTTTCCGGGGAAACACCCTATGATACCATCGTGGACTTCGGTGTTCACGCAGAGGGAACGGAGATAACTGCATATGTAGGCGGTCTGGTGGGCCGTATGACTGACGGCACCATGGATTACTGCAGCATCGGTGACCTGACCTATCTGGAGGATGGTACTTCGGATAAGAAGTTCGTCAATCTGACCGTCCATGATTCCAGCATTACCGAACAGAATCCTGTCAACAGCAGCGTAACGTATTACGCCGGCGGCGTTGTGGGTCTGGATCAGGGGCAGACGGCTCCCTGTCAGTACAACTGCTGCTTCGGTTATGCACATCTGGATGGCTTCCACGGTGAAAACGTGGGTCAGTTTGTGGGCAGAGCCAACGACGGCATCTTCATGAGCTGCTCTGCCTGGGACGATGAATCCGAGCTTGGCTTTGTGGGCACCGTCTCCGTGACGGAGGGTGAGCCGATCCAGGATGCTTACACCAGCTCCAAGTTCACGGAGGATACCGTTCAGACCGAAAAGAATAACGGCACCTACTATAACATGGAGTGTGTTGACGAGCTGATTCCCCAGACGGTGGACGCTCAGTTCAGCAACTGCTACTATGCAGACCGGACCGGATCTTACATGGTGACCGTGGATTCCAGAACTGTGTACACATGGGAACGTGATGAGGATACCACCGAAAGCTACTCGATCCTGAATGCAGTCGAGCCTGTGTTCAGCGGTGTTGCGACCCCCGATTTCAACGCTTTGTACACGGAGGAAGGCGAGTATCTGACTGAGTACTATGTCAGCTTTGACGGCAGCGATGTCCGGTATCCCGTGTATGTCACCGTACGGATGGTGGACGAAGAAATGGTGGTTACCCCGTACTATCTGACCGGCGGCGTGCCTGTGGAATTGCCTTCCGCATCCATCCAGTATTTCACCGCTGCATTCCCGTCCCTTTCCGACAACTTCTTCCTGCTGACGGTTACCGACAGCGGCCTGTATGCCCTGACCAATGTGGATGGGGAACTGAAGGCTGTGCCGGTCACCGCAGAGAATGGTTCCGCCATTGACGAAACTACCCTGAAATCCTTCCTTGTCCGCGGCAATATCGAGAACATGAAGTGGTATGTGGACAACGGAACGATGAACGGACTCCAGATTGGGGAAACCGGAATTGCCCTTGACGGTTCCGCTGCGGGTCCCGGATTGACCGGTACAATCGGAAACGGCATGGTTCGGTACACCCTCTCCTCTGACGGATGGTATCTGATGCAGAACGGCGGCACCCTGACAGTGACGACAGATGCGGACTATGCTGTTCAGATCCTTCTGTTTAGATGCACGACATCGGATGTCACACCGCTTACCATTGGTAACTTTACCAAGTGTGCAGTAACGCAGACACTGACAAAGGTGCTGTCTCAGGTTTCGGATCCCTTCCAGGTGCCTGCGCTCCTCTGGCTGGATGACCTTGATTCGGAAGATTCCACAGATGAAATGGAGCTGCGGATTTATCCGATCATGGATGGGACCACAGGCCCGGTGGAAGAGGACCCCGTGGTCGATGCTCCGGTGGAATCTGAAGAGACCGAGCCTACGGAACCGGTAGAGACTGAGCCTACGAAGCCTGAGGAAACTGAGCCCACGGAACCGGTAGAGACTGAACCTACGGAGCCTGAGGAGACCGAGCCTACGGAACCTGTGGAAACCGAGCCTACGGAGCCGGTAGAGACCGAGCCTACGGAGCCTGAGGAAACCGAGCCTACGGAGTCGACGGAACCCGAATCTACGGAGCCTGAGGCAACGCTGCCGCCGCAGACAGATGATATGGAAGCGGATCTTCCGGCGGAGACGCCGGAGGATCCCTCCGACGGAGAAGAACAGGAATAACCGGAGGTGACACCTATGGAATCAAAACGCCATAAGATCCGAGATCGTGCCGGTTCTTCCATTCTCCTTGCGATCGTGTTTTTCCTTCTGTGTTTCTTTGTTGGTGGCTCTGTTTTAGCGGCTGCAACCGCAAACGGCGGCAGAATCGTCAATCAGAAGGCAGTTCGTCAGGACTATTACACCCAGCGAAGCGCCGCTCTATTGCTGCAGGATCAGTTCAGCAATGCTGCACAGCTCAACATCAACATGATCGCGGAAACCAAAATGACCATCACCTCCGGCGGTACCACCTCCGTGGTGTCGGAAAAGACATATTCTACACGGTTTGTGGAGTCGGAGAACCAGACGAATCTTCAGGATCTGGTATCCCGTGCGGTGGCCAATCTGTTCTGGTCAAATAATACCCTTGGTACCTCCTATTCCGATTACTTCAAGCCGGAGAGCAAAGTGTATTACAACGATGTGGAAATTGCCTCTGCGGATTCCTCCCTTTATGCCGGGTCCGGCAGCCTGGAATTGTTGCTTCAGGGATCTACACAACCCATTGTGGTGGACTATGTCTGTGAGTTTAAGAGCAACGAGGAGTTTGCCGGCGTGACGTTCACCATCAAGGGAGACGGGGGCGAATCCCTGTTTGATCTGTTTGTCCCCGCCAGTGTCAATGTCCAAAAGAGTACGGGAAGTAAGCCATCGGAGGACCTGAACAATGTGCTTGTGGTTACCCGTATCGATACACAGTCCGTGATTGTTACCTGGGGCAACCCTGTTATTCGGAAGGGAGGCGCGTCGTAATGGAAAGGATGCTCAATAAGCTGAAAACCTGTGCAGGTGAGACCCTGATGGAGTCACTGGCGTCGGTTTTGATCTTTACTATGGCCTCCATTCTGTTTTTGACAATGGTCACCAGCGCGTCAAGGATCAATACCACTGCCAAAGAGGCAGACCAAAAACTGCAGGCTGATCAGATTGTACTGGAAGAAGCTTCTTCCGGGTCGGTCAAAGTCGTTGAGGTATTCGTAAACGGTAATTTGATTGATAATACTCTCCGGGTGTCCGTTGCCAGTACCGCTTCCGGGGAACTGTTTGCTTTCTATCCCTATCATTCAGGAGGTTAAGCCCCATGAAATCCAAGATAAAACTGGGAAATAAGGGCGGCTTTACCCTGGTAGAGATGTTGGTGTGCGTTGTGATTCTGGTGCTTCTGGTGATTGCCATGGGAACCGGTATATCCACGGCTGTGAGAGTGTATCATGAGTCGATCTTCCAGTCCAACAGCGCGACTCTGGCGTCTATGCTCAATGCAACCATTGATGATGTGCTGCGGTATTCGGAGGATATCTATGTTCTCCAGGATGGCACCACGGATTTTGCGAACGGCGAAAAAGTGATTGAAGTCAGTTCTGTGCCGTCCGGCGTGACCTTTCTGTTTACCAACAAGGAATACAGTGGTCAGCACGCTTACATTTTTGCCAATTCCGGGGATACCGGCAGTCCTGTGCAGATGATGAACATTCTGGGAGGCTCTCCAAGAGATCTGCTGAATACCGGCGCTTATCCGAATCTGACAGTAAAGGATCTGATCATTCGCTATGATTCCGGGGCAGGGGTCTTCCGTGTGTCGTACAAGATTGCTTCGACAGAGAATGCGGAGTATGTTCTGGAAGTGAAAAGCGTTGTTCGTATTCTGAACCGATGAAGCAAAGCAGGCCGGAGCAATCCGGCCTGCTTTATTGGAGGAAATGATGAATCAACTGAGAATTCATGGGATCTACCGCCATTTTAAGGGCGACTACTACCTGGTGGAGGACGTGGCTCTGGATTCCGAGACCGGGGAAGAATGTGTGATCTATCGGAAGCTCTACGGAGACTGCGGATTGTGGATTCGGAAAAAGGAGATGTTTCTCAGTCCGGTTGACCATGAGAAGTATCCCGAAGTAAAGCAGGAATACCGCTTCGAGCTGCAGGATATCCAAAGCAAAAGACAGTAATGACGCTGTCTGACCTGCCGGAGTAGGATTCTATGATTGACAAGGCTGGGCGCTAACCGAAGATATGAAAAACTATGAGCCGCAATACGGATACTGCTGCATCCGTATTGCGGCTTTGCCATTTTATCACGTTTCTGAAAGGATCCGGTTCCTCAACCCTCGGAGACCACAATCTCCGTAACTACCAGACCGGGGTTTTTCCGGCAGGTGAAATCGATAGCCCAGTAGGAGCCGAATACCAGCAGGCTTCTGCCCCGGTAATCCTCCAACAGCTCCGCATCCGAACCCAGATTCAGGTCCGACAGGTCTCCGGGATAGCTGTCGATGAGGCGGATTTCTTCGTAAGGCAGCATCTCCATGCGCAGATCCACGCCGTATTCGTTCTTCATGCGGTATTGGAATACGTCCAACTGCAGGGTACCTACAACGCCCACGATGACTTCTTCCATGCCGGAATTGGGAACCTTGAAGATCTGAATGGCGCCTTCCTGGGCGATCTGCTCCGTGCCCTTGACAAACTGCTTGCGCTTCATGGAGTCTTTCGCGGAAACCCGGCAGAAATGTTCCGGGGCAAAGGTGGGGATGGCACCGAACTGGAATTTCTTTCCCGGGGTGGTGATGGTATCACCGATGGCGAAGATACCGGGATCAAACACGCCGATCACGTCGCCGGCATAGGCTTCTTCCACGATCTCCCGATCTGCGGCCATGAGCTGCTGCGGCTGGGAAAGGCGCATTTTCTTGCTGCCCTGGACGTGGTAGTATTCAGCATCCCGCTGGAACTTGCCGGAGCAGATGCGCATAAAGGCCAGACGGTCCCGGTGGGCCTTATTCATGTTGGCCTGAATCTTGAACACGAAAGCGGAGAAATCCGGAGAAAAGGCATCCACGGTGCCGCAGCTTGCTTCCCGGGACAGGGGAGGCGGAGTCATTCGGAGAAACTCTTCCAGGAAAGGCTCCACGCCGAAGTTGGTCAGGGCGGAACCGAAGAATACAGGACTCAGCCGGCCCCGGCGAACCTCTTCCAGGTCCAGTTCCCGGCCAGCAGAAAGCAGCTCTACGTCATCGATCAGTTGACGATGGCGATCCGTACCCAGCATCTCATCCACCTGGGAGTCGTACAGATCGATGGCCTGTTTATCTGCCCGCTTCTTGCCTCCCACACCGGAGAAGAAAAGAAGCTGGCTGTTTTCCCGGTCGTATACGCCCTGGAAATCCTTACCGGAGCCGATGGGCCAGTTCATGGCATAGGTTTCGATGCCCAGTTCCCGCTCCAGCTCGTCCAGCAGATCGAACGGGTCCTTGCTTTCCCGGTCCATCTTATTGACAAAGGTGAAGATGGGAATGTGCCGCATGGCGCAGACCTTAAAGAGCTTCCGGGTCTGGGGCTCTACACCCTTAGCACCGTCGATCACCATGACGGCAGAATCCGCCGCCATCAGAGTGCGGTAGGTGTCCTCGGAAAAGTCCTGGTGGCCCGGGGTGTCCAGAATGTTGATGCAGAAGCCGTTGTACTGGAACTGCATCACCGACGAGGTGACGGAGATACCACGCTGCTTTTCAATCTCCATCCAGTCGGAGGTGGCTGCCCGGGAGTTTTTCTTACCCTTGACCACACCGGCCTGAGCGATGGCACCGCCATAGAGCAGGAATTTCTCGGTCAGGGTGGTTTTACCGGCGTCGGGGTGAGAGATAATGGCAAAGGTCCGGCGGCGGCTGATTTCTTCTTGTAGTGTTGACATATCATATCCTCCTAAAAATGTTTTCTGTATTTTCAGGAGCGGCTAATGAGAAAAATGGAAGTACATACTTGCCTCCGAAAAGAGAATCAGAATCGAATTCAGTCTACCATAGTTTCCCCGTTTTGACAAGAGGAAAGGGGAAAAATCAAAAAAAGCCGGTTATTTTTCGGCATCTGTTTCGGCGAGAAGTTTTCGCAGTTCCGGCAGAGAAACACGGGCCTCTTCACAGATGGATTTCAGATCCTCAAATTCCGCTTTGCTGCGGCAAACACCGTATCCGGAGGCGGTTTTCCTCCGAATCGGACCATAGGGGGTGCTCAGTGTGTCAAAGCTCCGTTCCAGAATGAAGCGGGAATGCCTTTGAGCGTAGACGGATTTCCCGGTTTCGGAAGCAAGCAGGCTGATCAGCGCATCCTTTCGCTCTTCCCGGCAGAGAACGTACAGGCGGGGAGATGGGGCTCCCGAAAGATAGGCATCCAATGCTCCGGATTCCAGGAACCGGGAAATCAGAATTCCGGGATTTTCAGTACAGTCGGAAAGGCTGGCACTTAGGGACCAGATTTGATCGGAATGGTTCATAATCTCACCTCTTACACACAGTATAGCATAATATGGAAGAAGAATCAATTTTAAGAATTTCTTAACATAATCGGATTGAAAGGGAAAGTGGTGTATGGTATACTATTGCAAACACATGATAGGAGGATTTCGTATGAAACGCATTGTCGTGATACTTCTTTGCATGGCTTTCCTTTTGGGAATCGCCGGCTGCGGAGCAGAGGACGGCCTGACTGCCAGCGTCCAGAAGGTCTCGGAGATCATGGGCGTAGGTGCTGTGGGCCTGAGCAACCGGTATTCCGGTGTCACCGTGGCCAGTGTGGAGGAAAAGATCTATAAAGATGAGAACGGTACCGTGGCGGAGTGTGCCGTCCAGGCCGGCGACCATGTCCAGGCCGGGGACCTGCTGTTTTCCTATGACATGGAGGCTATGGAGCTGAACCTGGAGAAGGCACGGCTGGAGATTGCACGGATCGAAAACACCATTTCCGGGCTGGAGGATCAACTGCAAAACCTGAAGGAAGAGAAGGAAAGAGCTTCCGCCTCCCAGCAGCTTTCCTATACCCTGGAGATCCAGTCCACCGAGACCAATATCCGGGAGGAAACCTATAATCTGGGGGTCAAGCAAAAGGCTTTGGAGCAGATGGAGGCATCTGTGGGAGAGGCAGAGGTCCGGTCTCCCATTTCCGGACGGATCCAGAATGTCAACGATGAGGGCGGCTTTGACGAAAACGGCAAGGCAAAGCCCTACATTACCGTGCTGGACACTTCCAGCTTCCGGGTGGAAGGCACCGTCAACGAGATGAACGTCCGCGCCCTGTACGAGGGAATGCCGGTGCTGCTTCGTTCCCGGGTCAGCGACGATACCTGGACAGGCGTGATCTCTCTGATCGACTACGACAATCCGGTACAGAACCAGAATAATTACTACGGCGAGGACACCTCTGCTTCGTCCAGCAAATACCATTTCTATGTGGAGCCGGAAAGCAGCGAGGGCCTGATGCTGGGCCAGCACGTGTATATTGAACTGGACAACGGCATCGAGGAGGAAGAATCCGGCGTGATGCTTCCGGAATACTACCTCAATGACGTTGACGGCGACTCTGCATGGGTGTGGGCGGCAAGCAGCAGAAATACCCTGGAAAAACGCAACGTCAAGCTGGGGCAGTATCGGGAAGAACTGGGAGCCTACCCCATTCTGGACGGCCTGACGCTGGAGGATCGTGTGGCATTCCCGGATGAAAACTGGAAAACCGGCATGAAAGTGGCGGAAGATGTGGCGGTTTCCGCGGAATAATCGGAGGCTCGACGAAGATGATTCTGGAAATGAACGGCATCTATAAGGATTATCCTCTGGGAAAATCCGTGGTGCATATTCTGAAAGATATCCACCTGCAGGTGGAAGAGGGGGAGTATCTGGCGATCATGGGTCCTTCCGGCTCCGGAAAGACCACGCTGATGAACCTGATCGGCTGCCTGGATGTACCGACCTCGGGAAAGTATATGCTGGACGGCATTGACGTGGGAAGCTGCACAGACAACCAGTTGGCGGAGATCCGTAACCAGAAGATCGGATTTGTGTTCCAGTCCTTCAACCTGCTTCCCAAGCTGTCCGCGGTGGAAAATGTGGCGTTGCCACTGCTCTATGCCGGCGTGTCCAAGAAAGAGCGGACGGCAAGAGCCATCGAAGCCCTGAAAACGGTGGGTCTGGAGGAACGGGTGTCCTTCCGACCGGACCAGCTTTCCGGCGGACAGTGCCAGCGGGTGGCCATTGCCCGGGCCATCGTGGGCAATCCCAAGCTGCTTTTGGCGGATGAGCCTACCGGTGCGTTGGATTCCACCTCCGGCAAGCAGATCATGGAGCTGTTTGGCCAGCTCCACGCAGCCGGCTCTACCATCGTGATGATTACCCATGACCGCAGCATCGCGGATCATGCCCATCGCATCTGCCTGATTCATGACGGCATGCTGAAGGAAGGGGAGGATACTGGTGAATAAGATTGTGAAACGTATCCTTGTGATCGTTCTGGCAGTGGCCATTGTGGTGGGCGCGGTATTCGGTGTGCTGGTGCTGGTGAAAAACAGCAAAAAGTCCGCAGTGAACGTGTATTCCATGGAGAATTTTGTCATGACGGATTACTGGGGGGACAGTTCCTCCAGCTATGGTATGGTCACGGCGGACAAGCTGCAGAATATCTACCTTTCCGATACCATGATCGTGCAGGAAATCCATGTGACGGAAGGGCAGGAGGTCAAGCAGGGAGATCCCCTGGTGAGTATTGACACCACCCTTTCCGACATCGCTCTGGAAAAGGCGGAGACACAGATGCAGAAAACCAAGCTGAATCTGGAACAGGCCAGGGAAGAGCTGGAGCAGATCAAGTGCATGACGCCTCATTACAGTGTGCTGATCACCCCGGAGTATACGCCCTCCGACACGGTGCCACAGCAGACGCCCCTGCTGCTGGGGGGGACCGGAACGCTGGAGGATCCCTTCTGCTTCCTTTGGGGAGAAGAAGACCTTCTGACATCGGACTTCCTGTGGGCCCTGGCACCAAAGGAGGAGGATTCTTCGGAGGAAACCGATCCTTCGGAAGAAACCGTCCCCAGCGAAGAGACCACGGCTCCGGAGGAGACGGAGGCAGGGGAAGAAACGGAACCTTCCGAGCCCAAGGACCGCAAGGTCTATGTGATGTTTGTGACCCGGGAGGAGAACAAGACCGACAGCCGGATCCTGGGCTACTTCGGAATGATGGTGGATAATGTGAAGGGAGAACTGCGTTTCCGTCCCTACAACGGCATGATTCCGGAGAAGTTCAGCTACGAGAACATCCCGCAGGAGCCTTACTATGAAGAGTATGGATCCCCCTACACGGCTTCGGAGATTGCCAAAATGCGCTCCGAAAAGGAGCACCAGGTGGCAGACTTGGAGATCCAGCTTAAGGCCGAGGAGGTCCAGCTCAAGCAGATGCAGGAGGAAGTGAACAACGGCATCATCACCGCCAAGCTGGACGGCGTGGTGCGATCCGTGCTGGAGCCGGATGCGGCCCTGGCTATGGGAATGCCTTTGCTGCAGGTTTCCGGCGGAGGCGGATACTATATCCATGTGTCCCTCAGCGAGCTGGAAATGAACACGGTTCGGGTGGGACAGACAGTCAACGTGTCCGACTGGAGTACCGGAGGCTTTTACGAGGGTACCGTTACGGAGATTTCTCCCTATCCCACCACCGATTCCAATTCCTGGGGCGGCGGAAACACCAATGTCAGCTACTACCCGTTTACGGTGTTCGTGGATGACACGGCTCAGCTCCGGGAAGGAAACTATGCAGAGGTATCCTACCAGCCTGTGGAAGAGGCGGTGGACGGCTTCTATCTGGAGAAGATGTTCCTCCGTTCGGAGAACGGCCAGAAATACGTGTTCGTCCGGGGGGAAAACGGAAAACTGGACAAGCGCTTTGTCGTAACGGGAAAAACGATCTGGGATTCGTATGTGCAGATCCTGGGCGGACTTTCCTCCGATGAATTCATTGCCTTCCCCTATGGCAAGAATGTGGAGGACGGCGCATCTACCAGAGAAGCGTCCGTTGACGAATTGTACCGGTGAAAGGAGGAGAGAACCATATGCTTGAGAATATCAGACTGGCGTTTCAGGGAATCTGGAATCATAAAATGCGTTCTTTCCTGACCATGCTGGGAATTATCATCGGCATTGCAGCCATTATTACCATCGTCTCCACCATCAAGGGCACCAACGAACAGATCAAGTCCAATCTGATCGGCGCAGGTACGGATATGGTCCAGGTCCAGCTTTATAACCACGACTATCCCTATGATATGCAGTATTCTTCTGCTCCGGATGGGGTGAAAGTGATCGACGAGGAGACCCGAAAAGAGCTGGACAAGCTGGACGGCGTCAAAGAGACCTCATTATACGTCATCCGCAACTGGGCAGAGGGTGTTTTCTATGGCAATACGGCCTACAACAGTGCGGTGATGGGCATTGACGACCACTATTTTTCCGTGGGCGGCTATGCCATTACTGCCGGCCGAAACTTCCTGACGGAGGACTTTTCCTCCTTCCGGAAAGTGGTGATCCTGGACAGCAACGCGGCGGAGTCCCTGTTTAACGGGGAGGATCCCATCAACAAGACCATCGAGATCAAGAGCGAGCCTTTTGTAGTGGTAGGTGTCGTGGATCGGGTCAAGCAGTTTACGCCTACCATAAACTCCGTCGAGGATTACTATATGTATTCCGGAGGAACCGGCGGAAATATCTTCATGCCCATTTCCTCCTGGCCTGTCGTCTATCGCTTTGACGAGCCACAGTGTGTGGCGGTTCGCTCCAATTCGACCGATGAAATGACCACAGCGGGCAACAATGTAGCAACCTATCTGACGGATCACAACGTTTCCAACTCCGAGTTTGCATACCGCAGTCAGGATCTGCTGGAACAGGCGAAGCAGCTTCAGGAAATGTCCGCGTCCACCAATCAGCAGCTGATCTGGATCGCCAGCATTTCTCTTCTGGTTGGCGGCATCGGCGTCATGAACATCATGCTGGTTTCTGTGACGGAACGGACGAGGGAGATCGGTCTGAAAAAAGCCATCGGCGCCAAGCGCCGCCGGATTGCCTGGCAGTTTCTGACGGAGGCAGCGGTGCTGACCAGTCTGGGCGGTCTGATCGGCGTTCTGACCGGCGTGGGTATGGCGCAGATCATCTCCCATGTGATGGGCACACCCGTTGCCATCAGTGTAACGGCAGGAATGGTGGCGGTGGTGTTCTCCATGGCCATCGGCGTGATCTTTGGTATGATCCCCGCCATGAAGGCATCCAAACTGAACCCCATCGAGGCGCTACGGAGAGAGTAAGATGGATAAGACAGTTCTGGATTTTGCTTCGGCAGCCAATGCATTTGATCTCTATCGGGAGATGTCCGTCAAGCTGGCATGGGAGGAATGGTATGGCTGCAACCTGGATGCGGTATACGACATTCTCACCGGGCAGCCCCTGAACACCCGGAAGATTACCATCGTTCGGAAGAAAACCTATACGGGGATTCTTTGGGGCCAGTCGGAGGCGTTTACCCGATATGTGGACCGGCTGTGTGATGTATTCCGGGATGCGGAAGAAGAATCCGGGAGTTTCTCCCTGGAGATAACCAACATATAAAGCAATCCCCCGCAGGATTCTCTGGAAATCCTGCGGGGGATAAATGCGTTCTTTATTTTCCGGCAAGGGCACGCTCCAGCCAGATGCAGCCAAAGTCCAGGGCGGTGTACAGACCGGGTTTTTCGCCCTTTTTGAGGATACGGTCACGGCCTCTGGTGTTGGGATTCGTCAGTTGGAGCTGAACGGAGACTTTGGTGGCTACGTCGATATCGTTGACTTTTTTCGACTCCAGAATTTGAAGCATGACGATGTGGGAATCTGCCATGGAGCCGTAGTAAAGAAGATTACCCTTCCGGAGCAGGGGGTGGCCCTTGTACATGAGTATTTCTTCTGCCATTTTGCTTACCTCCTAAATACAGTATTGGGATCATATCAGGTTTCACGCGGGAAAAAGGGAAAAGACGGTCGGCAACATCCATACAACAAGAGGCTTTTGCCGTGGCAAAAGCCTCTTGGCGGATTAGGCATGGTCGAACAGATAGTGACTCACCAGAGCCTGCATCAATTCGTCCCGGTCCAGCTTGCAGATCAGACTCCGGGCACCGTTGTAGTTGGTGATGTAGGTGGGGTCCTCTGTCAGAAGATAGCCGACGATCTGATTGATGGGGTTATAGCCTTTTTCATTCAGCGCGTCGAAAACCATTCGCAAAATGCTGTGCATATGATCCTTGTCTTCCGCAGGTACCGTAAACTTTATGGTGGATTCGTTCATGCTACTCCCTCCATCTTCAGAATATACTGTATTATAACCGAAAAACAGGACGGTGTAAAGACCTTATTCGTGAAAATTTGGTGAATATTACCGCAAAACCACGTTCAGCTTGTCTTTCAGGGCGGTGAGCACCCGCTGCACAGTCTGCTCGGAGTCGGCATCGGTCAGGGTTCGATCGTCCGCGCGAAGCTCCAGGGAGAAGGCAAGGCTCTTTTTGTCGGGGGAAATGCCTGCACCGCGGTAGATGTCAAAGAGCTTGATGTTTCTCAGCAGCTTTCCGGCGGAAGCACGGATCACGTCCTCTACCTGAGCCACGGTGAGGGCCTCATCGCAGACAAGTGCAAGATCCCGGGATACGGAGGGATACTTGGGCAGGGGGGAGAAGGTGGGATCCGGCAGACGGAGATCGAAGAGCCTGGTGAAGTTGATTTCAGCGCAGTACACCTCGCCGTCGATGCCGTAATTCCTGGCCACAATGGGATGCACCTGCCCCATATAGCCCAGATCCACACCGTCCACGCTGACCCGTGCACAGCGGCCGGGATGATAGCTGGGGTTGTCTTTCACAGCGGTGTAAGTTGCTTTCCGGACGCGCAGGGCGCTAAACACGGCCTCCAGCTCGCCCTTCAGGGAGAAGAAGGTTTCGTTTGTGCCGTAGGTTCCCAGAACCAGCATCTTCGGCTCCTGAGGCAGAACCTGTCCCTCCGTGGGCAGATAGATTTTTGCCAGCTCATAGAGCTTGGCGGACCGGTTGTGGTAGGCGTTGTTTCTGCCCAGAATGTCCAGCATGGAAGGCAGGGCAATGGTACGCATGATGGAGGTGTCCTCGCCCAGCGGATTCTGGATCCTCATGGCATTGCGCAGAGCGCTGTCCTGAGGCAGACGGATCTGGTCGAAGATTGCGGGGGAGACAAAGGAGTAGGTGATGATCTCGCTGTATCCCAGACCCCGGCAGACGGTGCCGGCCTTGTTCTCCAACAGCATCATGGGGGTGTAACCACCCTGGGTAGAGGTCTTGAAAGCGGTAGTAGGGATCTTGTTATAGCCGTAGGAACGTCCCACTTCTTCGGCAATGTCCGCCATGTGGTTCAGGTCAGGTCGGAAGGAGGGGACTTTGACGGTATCGCCGTCCACTTCCACTTCCAGAAGGTTCAGATACCGCACCATTTCCTCTCTGGAGATGTCGGTACCCAGAAGAGCGTTGATCTTCTCCGGCTCCAGCAGAACGGTCTTTTCTTCGGGGATGTGGTTCAGGATGTCGATGGTTCCGTCCATCACATCGCCGCACTCCAGCAGTTCCACCAGCTCGCAGGCTCTCTGGACAGCGGGGACGGTCATCATGGGATCCAGGCTCTTTTCGAATTTGCCGGAGGCCTCGGTACGCATACCCAGAGACAGTGCAGTCTGTCGGATGGAGGTGCCGTTGAAGTTGGCGGACTCGAAAACCACGGTGGTGGTGTCATCCCGGATCTCGGAGTTTTCACCGCCCATGATACCGGCAAGACCGATGGCTCTCTCTCCGTCGGCGATGACCAGCATCCCCGGCTTCAGGTTCCGCACGGTGCCGTCCAGGGTGGTCAGGGACTCGCCCTCCACAGCCTCCCGCACCACAATCCTGCCGGAGGAGATGTAGCGGTAGTCAAAGGCGTGCATGGGCTGGCCGTACTCCAGCATGACATAGTTGGTGATGTCCACGATGTTGTTGATGGGGCGCACACCGTTGGCCCGGAGCCGCTGACGCAGCCACTTGGGGGAGGGGCCGATCTTCACGTTTGCCACCATTCTGGCGGTGTAGCGGCTGCACAGGTCTTCAGCGGGCACTTCCACATCCAGCTTGTCAAAGATGCTGCCGGCATCACTGCCGTGGACGACAGGCTCGTGGTGCTTCATCTGCATTCCGAAGGCTGCGGCGGACTCCCGAGCCAGACCGATGATGGAGTAGCAGTCGGGGCGGTTGTTGGTGATCTCAAATTCCACCACCGTGTCATCATTTCCGATGACGGTGTTGATGTCCTGCCCCACGCTGGCTTCACCGGGATCCAGAATCCAGATGCCGTCAGCGAACACGCCGGGCAGATCGTTCTGGGTCAGGCCCAGCTCCGCGAAGGAGCAGAGCATACCGTTTGAGACTTCTCCTCTGAGCTTTCCTTTGGTGATGTGCACGCCGCCGGGCAGCCAGGAGTTGTGCAGGGCAGCAGGCACCAGATCTCCCTCATGAACGTTCTGGGCGCCGGTGACGATCTGCACGGGTTCCTCCCGGCCAACGTCCACCTGGCAGATGAACATATGGTCGGAGTTGGGGTGGCGAACCATAGACAGAACCCTGCCCACTACCACATTGCGGATCTCCGCATCCATGCGCTCATAGGTTTCCACCTTCTGACCGAAAACGGTCAGGGTTTCCACATATTCCTTGTCGGAGACGTGGGACAGATCCACGAACTCCTCATTGATCCATTTTCTGTTGAGTTTCATCCATCTTCCCCCCTTAGAATTGATTCAGGAAACGGGTGTCGTTGTCGAAGATCAGGCGCAGATCGTTGATCTTCAGGCGGCCCATTGCCATACGCTCCAGGCCCAGACCGAAGGCAAAGCCGGAGTACTTTTCGGGATCGATGCCGCAGCCTTCCAGGACCTTGGGATGGACCATGCCGGCTCCAAGCAGCTCAATCCAGCCCTCACCGTGGCAGGTGGAGCACACCTGTCCGCCTACCTCGCCGGTGCCGTGGCACTTATGGCACTGCATATCCATCTCGCAGCTCGGCTCGGTAAAGGGGAAGTGATGGGGACGGAAACGGACCTCCAGATCCTCTCCGTAAAGGCGCTTCATCAGGGTAATGAGGGCACCCTTCAGGTCACCCATGGTGATATGCTCATCCACCACCAGACCCTCGATCTGATGGAACATGGGGGAGTGGGTGGCATCCGCCTCGTCCTTCCGGAACACGCGTCCCGGGGCCAGAATGCAGATGGGGGGCTTGGCGTTTTCCATGACCCGGATCTGCATGGGGCTGGTCTGGGTACGCAGAAGCACGGAATCATCATCTGTGAAGTAGAAGGTGTCGGAACGGTCTCTGGAGGGGTGGCCCTCCTCGATGTTCAGACGGGTGAAGTTGTAATCCGCCAGCTCCACCTCGGGGCCGTCCACGATCTGGTATCCAAGACCTACGAAAATATCCTTCACTTCCTGCAGCACCATGTTCATGGGGTGCTGATGGCCCAGAGGGACCACATCACCGGGAATGGTGACATCGATGGCTTCGCTTTCCAGCTTTGCCTCCAGGACAGCAGCGGAGATCTCGGTCTTTCTCTTTTCCAGAGTTTCCTCAATGGCTGCCCGGACGGAGTTGGCAAGCTGGCCCATGACAGGGCGCTCTTCGGCGGAGAGCTTGCCCATCTGCTTGAGAACGGCGGTCAGTTCGCCCTTTTTGCCCAGCAGCTTTACCCGCAGTTCTTCCAGAGCGGCAGGGGTGCTTGCCTGCTCCAGCGCAGCCAGGGCCTGGCTGCGGATGTTTTCCAGTTGTTGTTTCATTTCGTTTCTCCTTTCTGACTTGCAGAAAATAAAAAACACTCCGTCATCCCGATCGGGACGAAGGAGTTCCTCCGCGGTACCACCCGCAATTCGCCGTAAGGCGCACTTTTTGGGCGCAGACACGCCCGCAGACCGGTAACGGGGTCAACCGGCCGGCCCTACTGCTGTTTCAGGCGGCAGCTCCTGGGAGAAAGCCCGGCATCACACGGAAGCGGATTCCACCATCCCGCTCTCTCTGACTCCGTGGAAGACGATACAAGGCAGCCCATTCCATGCATTTGCATATAACACTGGGATCATATCACAGATTGGGAGAAAATGCAAGAATCATTTCACATTTTTCCTGTTTTTCTCCTATTGACCGGGGCTCCTGCCTGTGGTATGGTTAGGAAAAGGAGGCGACGGGTATCGTGATCCACAAAACACTGACAGAATCGGAAATCAAATCGTATTTCCCGGCCCGAAAGGCGGATACCCACAAGGGGGATTACGGGAAGATCCTGATGCTCTGCGGCAGCCGGGGATTCACCGGCGCGGCGGCACTGGCTGCCATGGGAGCCCTTCGGGTAGGGGCAGGATTGGTGTACTGCGGAGTCCCGGAGAGCATCTACGCAATTGAGGCGGTGAAGCTGACGGAGCCGGTGGTGTTTCCACTGCCGGACCGGGAGGGGAAACTGGATGCAGACGCCGCAGAACAGATTGCCGGGTATCTTCCGAAAATGGACGTGGTCTGCATGGGATGCGGCCTGGGAATCAGCACAGGAACGGAGCAGGTGACGGAATTTGTGCTGAAAAGCTTCCGGGGGCCGGTTCTTTTGGACGCGGATGGCATAAATCTCATGGCCGCGCATAAAGATATATTGCGCGACAGAACGGCACCTACGATCCTGACACCACATGCCGGGGAGTTTTTGCGGTTTTCCGGTCGGGAAGCCAACCCGGAGACGGTCGAAGAACTGGCTCGGGAGCTTTCCTGCATCCTTTTGAGCAAGGGCCACCGGACGATCATTACCGACGGACAAGTATGCTATCACAACCCCACAGGGAATCCCGGTATGGCCTCGGGAGGCAGCGGAGATGTGCTGGCCGGTGTGATTGCAGGTCTTTTGGGACAGGGCCTTCCACCGCTGGAGGCCGCTGCGGTGGGGGCCTGGCTTCACGGGAAGGCCGGGGATGTGTGTGCCGCTTCCATAGGAGAGTACGGCATGGTGTCGGGGGATCTGCTGGAGGTTTTGCCGCGACTACTTTTCTAAGGTGTGAGGTCTATGAAACGGTTGCTGCTGGGGATCCTGCTGGTGCTGATGCTGTCCGGATGCGCATCCGGCAGAGACGGCATGAAGGAAGCCCTGGCCCTTCGGCAAAAAATGGATGCCGGCTGTACGTTTGAAGCGGAGATTACGGCGGAATACGAAACCGGCACCCAAACCTTCGTCCTGTCCTGTCAGGCGGACAAGCAGGGGGGCGTAACCTTCTGCGTGGTGTCTCCGGAGCTGATCTCCGGCATCACCGGACAGGTGGATGCAGACGGAGCCAGGCTGGTGTTCGATGACGAGGTGCTATGCTTCGAACCCCTGGCGGACGGGATGCTGTCTCCTGCCAGCGCCCCCTGGGTTCTGGTACATACGCTGCGATGCGGGTATATCACCTCCTGCGGGGAGGAGGACAAGGAGCTTCTGCTGTCCGTTGACGACAGCTACGAAAACGATGCGCTTCACCTGAATATCCGGCTGAACGGGGATAATGTGCCTTCCAAGGCGGAGATCATCTGGAATCAGCGACGGATCCTGTCGATGGAGGTCAGAGAGTTTCGGTTTCTGTCACTTTCGGACGGTTCCGGCATAGGATATTTCGGAGCCGCCGCCGTATAATTTTCGGCAGGCGTGGGAGAATAGAATCAGCCGCGCTACATAGACGGTAGCGAAGGTAATGATTCTTCGGAGTGTGAAGCAAATGGACAGTTCAGTCAAGCGAGGCGATATTTTCTATGCGGATCTGTCGCCGGTGGTTGGCAGCGAACAGGGGGGGACACGACCGGTCCTCATCGTGCAGAACGATACGGGGAACCGCCATTCCCCCACCGTGATTGCCGCCGCCATCACCAGCCAGACAGGAAAGGCCAGGCTCCCGACCCATATCAACATAGCCGGCGGAAGCGTTGGGCTCAGCAAGGATTCCGTGATCCTGCTGGAGCAGATCCGTACCATTGATAAGCGCCGTCTGCGGGAGCATATGGGACATCTGAGTACCAATCAGATGCAGCAGGTGGATGATGCCATTGCCATCAGTTTCGGCCTGTCGGAAGGCGAGAGATAAAACACCCCCCGGATGCATATGCTGCATTCGGGGGGATTGTTATGCAGATCGACTGGAAAGGGAAGCAGATCGGCTCGGTTGACACGGTTTTCAGCGGATTGTATGTTTGGATCCGCTGTGTCTGCCCGGCGGTCAGCCGGAAAATCTGCCGGCTATACATCGTTGACCAGGGGAAAAAGACGCTTCTTGGGGTGATGCAGCCGGAAGGCGGCAGTCTCAGGCTGGAAAAACGGATACCGGCCAGGGAGTATCCCCCGGGGAACTGCTTTTTCAGCCTGGAGGAGCCGGAAAGCGGCTTTTTCCCGGTGACGGAGGAAAAGCCCTTTGCCTGTCCGGAGCAGTTGCCATACGGAAGATGGGAAGTACGGGAGGGGATTTACGGCATCTGGATCTCCAGAGAGACAGGACAGTGATCGGAACCGAAGATGTCGCTGTGGATCTCCGCTGCCCGGATGCCATCCCGGATCCGGTCGGACACCAGGAAGTAGTCGATGCGCCATCCGGCGTTCTTTTCCCGGGCGTGGAACAGGTAGCTCCACCAGGAATAAGCGCCGGCCTGATCCGGGTGCAGATGCCGGAAGGTGTCCGTGAACCCGGAGGACAGAAGTCGGGAAAAACAGCTCCGTTCCGCATCGGAGAAACCGGCGTTTCCCCGATTGGGGCCGGGATTTTTCAGATCAATGTCCTGATGAGCCACGTTCAGATCTCCGCAGATGATTACACTTTTCTGCCGGTCTAATTCCGTCAGGCGATCCCGGAAAGCCTCTTCCCAACGGAGACGGTGCCCGATCCGGGCAAGCTCCCGCTGAGCATTGGGAGTATAGCAGGTCACCAGAAAGAAATCCGGATATTCCAGGGTGATCATCCGGCCTTCGGTGTCCAGTTCCGGGACACCGATACCATAGACAACATTCAGGGGTGCTTCTTTGGCGAAGATTGCCGTGCCGGAGTAACCCTTTTTCTCTGCGTAATTCCAAAACTGGAAATACCCGGGCAGATCCAGAGAAAACTGCCCGGGAGACAGCTTCGTCTCCTGCAGGCAGAAGAAATCACTGTCCAGGCGGGAAAAGGCTTCGGAAAACCCTTTCCCCATACAGGCCCGCAGGCCGTTGACGTTCCAGGAAACCAGTTTCATGCTTATTCTCCCTTCAGATCCGGACCGTCCGGATCAAATGTATCGAACACGGGGAAGGAAACGGTAAAGCGACTTCCCGTTCCCGGCTGGCTTTCCACCAGAATTTCCCCACGGTTCCGTTCCACAATGCTGCGGACGATGGCAAGCCCCAGGCCGCTTCCGCCGGATTTCCGGGATCGGGCCTTGTCTACCCGGTAAAACCGTTCGAAAATGTGGGACAGGGATTCCTCCGGGATTCCCACACCGGTGTCCGTAAAAGTGATGGTGGCATTCTCCCCGGAGATGCCCAGGCAAATGGTAAGTGTTCCGCCGGGGGTGTTGTATTTCAGGCCGTTTTCCGTCAGATTGAAGGCAATTTGATACAGGTCATCCTCGGGGATCAGGATGGTGCTGTCCCGGCTCAGGTCCGTGTGGATGGAGATGTTGTTCTGCAGGGCAATGCCCTGGAGCATTTTCACCACACGGGTAATGGTCGGCGCCATGAAAATGATCTCGGCATCCGCTTCCGGCAGCACATCGTCTGCCCGGGTCAGGGTCAGCAGCTTCTGGCTCATCCGGTTGAGACGCTCTGCCTCGTTTCCGATGTCCTCCACGAATTCCCGGGTGGTTTCCGGATCCATGCTGTTCTGAAGGATGGAGTCCGTCAGAAGCTTGATGGAAGCCAGGGGAGTCTTCAGCTCATGGGAAGCATCGGAGACGAATTGCTGGCGCTTCTTTTCAGAGGTCTGGAGCCGTTCCGTCAGGTCGTTGATCTCATCACCCAGGAAAGTCAACTCGTCTCTGCCGCCCACATAGACCTTCTGGGAATAATCTCCGGCCTGAATGCCCCGGACGGAGGTCATGATTTTGCTCAGGCGGGTAGAGAAGCTGCTGGAAAATATCAGAGAGAAGACAATAACCGCCAGCTCCATGACCAGGGAGAAGCGCAGAAGATTCTGCTGCAGCGAGTGGATCAGCACACCCTGCTCCCTGTCCATCTCCATCAGGAAAATGCAGCCGGCAAGAGATCCCCGGGAATAGAAGGGGACGGCGGCGTGGGACTGCATATAGCCGTCCTGATAAAACCAGGTAAAGACATCGTTTCCGGACAGAGCCAGGGTCACTTCCTCCGGAATCTCCTGTTTGTCGGCTTCGTATCCGGGTATGGAGGAGGAATAAAGGGGAAGCCCACTTCCGTCGGTCACGATCAGGTGGTCCACGGTCAGCGAATCCATGGAATGAATCACTGCTTCCGCAGCGGCGGTGTTCATGACCTCCATGTCCGACAGCTCAGAGGCAGTCAGCCGGGCTTTTTCCAGCATGGACACTTGCTTTGCCTGATAGAAAAGCCGCTGGCTGGCCAAGGAGCAGTAGATGTTCAGAAACAACAGAAACAGGAACGTCACCACCACATACACAGAGGCATACAGGACCTGAGTCTTGGAATACCGGAATCGGAAGAGAGTCCGGTTATGGTTTTCGGAAGTAATAGCCAACGCCCCATTTCGTCATAATATACTTGGGTTCCGCAGGGTTTTCCTCCAGCTTTTCCCGAAGCCTGCGGATATGCACGTCCACAGTACGAATATCGCTGCGGTATTCGTAGGCCCAGATGGTGTCCAGCAGGGCCTCCCGGGAAAAGACCCGGTTGGGATTGCGCATCAGGTACTCCACCACGTCAAACTCCTTAGCGGTGAGGTCAGCCAGAACGTTTCCACGGAAGGCATTCCGGGAATCCAGATCCAGGGTGATGTTCCCGATGGTCAGACGGTTCTGCTCCTCCTTGGAACCGGAAGCGGAGCGGCGAAGCAATGCTCGGATCCGGGCCTTCAGCTCCAGAATGTTAAAGGGCTTTGTCAGGTAGTCATCGGCACCGTAGTCGAAGCCCATGAGCTTGTCCATATCATCTGCCTTGGCGGTAAGCAGAATGATGGGAACATCGGAAAACTCCCGGATTTTTTGGCAGGCAGTCAGACCGTCGATCTCCGGCATCATCACATCCAGAACAATCAGGGAAATGTCCTGGGTTCTGGCAATCTCAATGGCCTCGGCACCGTTGGAGCCGGTTACGACCTCGTATCCGTCCTTCTGAAGGTTGAAGCGAATGCCTTTTACCAACAGTTCTTCGTCATCCACGACTAATATTTTCATTTTGTCCTCCTATAAGCAGATCAGATCGAAGATGGCGGCGAGCCGCTTCTCCCCGATCCCGGACACATTGAGAAGCTGGTATTTGTCCGTAAAGTCCCCGTGTGAATTGCGGTAATCAATGATGTTCTGTCCCAGAACGGGCCCGATGCCGGGCAGGGTGGTCAGCTCATCCAGAGAAGCGGTGTTGACGTTCACCAGACCGGAAGACGGGGTCTCTTCCGATGGGGCGGCGGATTCCTCCGAAGAATGGGACAGGGTGCCGGTCTCCGGGTCTGTCGGAGCGGACAGGGAAGAAACCGCAGGCTCCTCCGATGGGGAGGATCGCTCTTCCGAGGGCTGAGATCCGGCGGCATCCGTTTCCGATTCGACGGAGACGGACGGCTGAGACGAAACCGCAGCCTCTGCCCGGGAGGACAGGACCGTAACGGATACCGGCTGAGGCGCGGTGTTTCTGCCCACGAAAAAGCCCGAAAGGAAGGCAATGACTGCCAGATTCAGCAGCATAAGGGAATAGAGTCCTGCTTTTTTCATCTCCTGGAACCTCCTGCATTGACGAAGGGGCCGATTGCTGTTATAATAACAAAGTGATTATAACATGAATCGTCCCGCTTTCACAAGTGCAGACGAGAATAAAGAGGAATAAAAATGAAAAAAATATGGAGTTTGATCCTTTCTCTTTCCCTGCTGCTGTCTCTGGCAGCGCCGGCTTTTGCCGAAGAGACGGAGAATGAGCCTTCCGGGCCGGAGAATGCTACCGCTCCTTCTGCCCAACAGACTCTGAGCTGCCGGACTATGGATGCACCGGTTTCTCTGGCGGGGAACCAAAATCTGCTGAAGACCTGCGATGCCGCGTTCCTGTATGAGCTGAATTCGGATACGCTGCTGTACGCCTACAACCCGGATATGCAGATGTTCCCCGGCAGCCTGACGAAGATTATGACCTGCCTGATCCTTGCGGAAAAGGGAAACATGGACGATCAGATCACCGTTACCCAGGCGGCGCTGGATGCGGTGCCCTGGAATGCCTATGGCATGGATCTGGTGGTGGGGGAGATCGTCACCATGGAGCAGTTGATGTACGCCATCATGGTGGAATCGGCAAACGACGCGGTTACGGTGGCGGCCTTGCACGTCACCTCCACGGTGGATGCTTTTGTGGAGGAAATGAACCGGCGGGCGGAGGAGCTGGGCTGCACCGGCACCCACTTTGACAATCCCTACGGGCTTCACAGCGAAGGGAACTACACCACTGCCCGGGACATGGCGAAGATCACCCGGGAGGCAGTGAAGATTCCGGCATTCTGGGACTGCTATTCCACGTCCTATTACGAAATGCCTGCTACCAATCTGTCGGAGCCCAGGTACTTCCGCACCAGCAATTACATGATCTACAGCACCGTGATGTTCAACTATTACGATCCCAGCATTCAGGGAGGAAAAGTTGGCACTACCTACATGGATACCTGGAATGCGGTAATCAGCGCGGAAAAACGGAACACGAAATACATTGTTGTGACCCTGGGCGGCGATATCACCATCAACGAAGAAACCGGTGCTACCCTGGCATTCGGCAATCTGGAGGATGCCCGGGGACTTCTGGACTTTGCCTACGAGGACTATAAAAACGCGGAGACGGTCTGTGCCGGTCAGGCGGTGGCCCAGTATCCGGTGGTGAACGGAGCCAATGACGTTGCACTGGGAGCCAAGGAAGGTGTGCTGTCGCTGCTGCCTGCCAATATGACTTCTGCGGAGATCCGTCGGGAGGTCCATGTAGATGAAAGCCTTCTGAAAGCCCCCCTGGAGGAAGGGGTGACGGTAGGCACGCTGGAATGCTGGTACCGGAATTTCTGCGTGGGGACCACGGAACTGGTTACCCTGGCCCCCGTGGCGGTGAGCACGGCTTCGGTGCCTCTGGATGGTGTGCAGGAGCAGGCACCGGAAGCGGCAGAGGACAAAGGCAGCGGATCGAAAACGGTGCTGGAGGTTTTCGGCGCGGTGTTCCTGGTACTGCTGTTTGTGTTTCTGGCGTTTACCGTCAGGACCTTTGTGATCCGGTCCAGACGGCAGCGGCGCCGTGACCGAAGGAGAGCGGAGGAGAGGAGAAGAAGGCGATGATGCCCTGGGAGGAACTGGAACGGCAGTGCCGGGCCTGCACACGCTGCGGGCTTTGCGAAACCCGGCATCAGGTGGTCTTTGGCATCGGAAAACGGGATGCATCCATCCTTTTTGTCGGAGAGGGTCCCGGCGAACAGGAGGATCTGAAGGGTGAGCCCTTCGTGGGACCTGCCGGGAAACTGCTGGACGATATGCTGTCCATCATTGATCTGAATCGGGAAAACTGCTATATCACGAATATCGTCAAGTGTCGGCCACCCGGAAACCGGGATCCGCTGGAGACAGAGCAGAATGCCTGCATCGGGTTTTTGCGGAACCAGACCGCGCTTATCCGGCCAAAGATTCTGGTTTGCCTTGGACGGATTGCTGCCAAGCGGCTGATCCGGCAGGACTACCGGATCAGCTCCGAACACGGACAGTGGGAGGAGCGTGGCGGAATCTGGATGACCGCGATCTATCATCCGTCTGCATTGCTGCGGGATGTCAGCAAACGTCCGGAGACCTTCGACGATCTGCTGGCGATCCGGGAAAAGATCTGCAGCCTGCATATATTGCCTTAATCAAAGGGGATTCTGGGAAATGCAGAATCCCTTTCTGACTGAAATGGGCTTTTCTGCCGAAGAATATTGACAGAAGAACCTGTTCGGACTAAAATAAAAAGAGTTTTCAGAGAAATCATGAGGTGAAAAGCCATGGATCATTTGCGCTTTCGACTTGCCCTGGCTGCAGGGAAAATCACGGCGTCCTTCCTGAAGCTTATGGCAGGAAGAGGGACAAACATTCCCGGCGTGATCATGAAAAAGATCTGCCCGGATGTGCTGGCCCGGTTCCAAATGCCCCGGACGGTGATCTGCGTCACCGGTACCAACGGAAAAACCGGAACCTCCAATCTGCTGACCCATCTTCTGCGGTGCGGCGGGCTGGATGTGGTGAACAACAGTGAGGGATCCAACATGGAGACCGGCCTGATCACCGCATTGGCGAAACGATCTGACTTCCGGGGCAGAGTGGAGGCGGACGCGGCGGTTTTGGAGGTGGACGAGCGTTCCTCCCCCTATATCTACACGAAAATCACGCCTACCTATCTGCTGTGTACCAATCTGTTCCGGGATTCCATCAAACGGAACGGACACAGCGAATACATTTTCCATAAAATGGATGACTATTTGCCGGAAAGCACCGTGCTCCTGCTGAACGGAAACGATCCCATTTCGGGTCTTCTGGGTCAGGGGAGAAATCAGCAGATCTATTATGCGGTGGACAGAACGTCGGAGTCCACGGAGAACTGCGAAAACATCACCTGTGACTGCAAGGTGTGTCCCCAGTGCCACAGACCGCTGAAATACGAGTACTACCACTACCACCACATCGGAAAACCGGTATGCTCCTGTGGGTTCCGTATGCCCGCGCCGGCATATTCCGCAAAGGACGTGGATTATGCCGCAGGTACCTTTACTTTCTGCGAGGATTGCCAGCCGGGGCTGACGCTGCCGTTTTCCGGCGGGAATCTGTTCCAGGTGTTTAATACCACCGCAGCGGTGGCTATGTGCCGCCTGATGGGGATGGATCCCCAGCGGATCCGGCAGGGAGTGCAGGAGTTCGCCAGTATCGGCACCCGATTTGCCGACAGCGAGATGGCGGGCCATCGGGTGGTCACCATGCTGTGCAAGAATCAGAATCCCGTCTCCTCCTCCCGGAGTATTGCCTACCTGAACCACGTGGAGGGCACCAAGGATGTGGTGCTTCTGATCACCGACTCCAAGGACAAGGTCCATGGATCGGAGGACATCTCCTGGCTGTACGATACGGATTTTGATGCTCTGAAGGGTGAGGATGTCCACAGGATCTTCCTGGGAGGTACCCGCTGCCGGGATCTGGCTCTGCGGCTGTACCTGGCCGGAGTGGATTCGGAGAAACTGGCACTGTTCCCGGACTATGGGGAGCTATGCACCCGGATATCCGGCCTGACGGCTCCCGGCAGCACGGCTGTGATTTACTACGAGCTGTATGCATTCGGCATTGCCCAACAGGTGAAGCAGGCGCTGGGGAAGGAGGACGCGAAATGAAAACGATTCGGATGGAAGTTCTCTTCCCGGAGATGAGCGACCTGTACGGGGACACAGGAAATCTGGTCTATCTCCGGAAAAAACTGGAGGAAATGGGTTTTTCTGTGGAAACGGTCCGAACCGCCCTGGGGGATGTCCCGGAATTTCCGTATCGACAGGTGGATTTCCTTTACCTGGGGCCCTGCACGGAGAGCCAACAGCAAATGCAGGCTCAGGCGCTGATGCCCTACCGGGATGCTCTGGAAGCCCGGATGGGCTCCGGGAATGTGACGCTGTTTACCGGCAATGCCTTTGAACTGCTGGGGGAATATGTGGCAGAGGAAAAGGGGGGACGTTTCCCTTGTCTGGGGCTGATCCCTACCTATGCCAAGCGGTTTACCCGTCTGCGGTATAACGACCTGAGCCTGGGCAACTGGGATGATCTGGAGATCGTGGGATACAAGAATCAACTGAGCCACAGCTATCTCCAGGAGGGGCAAAGAATGAATGATTGCTTCCTGCATATGGAACGGGGAAGCGGCCTTCATCCCGACAGCCGGCAGGAGGGATTCCGGAGGAATTCCTTCTTTGCAACATACCTGCTGGGGCCGATCCTTCCGCTGAATCCCGGATTCGCAGAACGGATTCTGGAGCATATGACGTCAACTGCTGTTCCGACATTCCCGTTTGAATGGGAGGCATACCAGAGCAGACTGGAGGAGTACAGGAAATAACGGGATGGCAGTAGAATACCGGTTGAAACGATCAGCAGCCCGGACAAGTGTCCGGGCTGCTTTGCTGCAGAACGTTTTATGCAGGGCTTTTCAGGAGGGATGCAACCACTGCCCACGCTGCGTTTGCATCTTTACAGTATACTTGGATGAAACAGCCATCCAACAGGAAAGAAAAGCTGCTTTTCTCCGACAACACATCGGAAATCTGCTGCTCGGATAGTTGGGAAATGTCTCCCGGACAGTCCTGCAGATCATAGTAGTCCGGTTCGGTGTCAATGCACCAATGGATCTCCGTCCAACCTTCTTCAAACAGATAGCTGCCGTCATCCACTTTTGATTTCTCCACACCGGCATAGAAGTGCCCCTCGAAGGCGTAAGGCGTTCCGTCCTTCAACTGAAGGTAGTTTTTGCCCCGGACATAGCCAAATGCCTGAAAGTCCGGGAGAAGATCGGAGAATGCATCAGGGTATTCTTCGAGACTGGAAACCGTCATCTCTGATCCTTTCTCCATGGAAAACAAGTCAAAGTTTACGGGATGCTCCCACACCCAGTCCAGAAGTTCCCCCATCGCTTCATAGCTGTCGCCCCAGGAGCCGGTAATCTGATACCAGCCATCTTCGTTTTGGAAAGTCAGAGTCTTATTGCAGTGTTCATTCCCTTCCGCAACAATCCGGATCCCGTCACGCTCTGTCACAGTGACGGAGGGGGGGACGATATTTCCCCGGTCATCGATCTCCACATAGATGCAGTCCTGCACTTGTTCAAGCTCCTGATATCCGGCAGTGATGGAAAGATCGCTGTACGCATCTCCCCGCTGCTGCCAAAAGAAGGTGACGCAGGATATGCTCCCGTCTTCAAGATACCGGGCTGTACAGGTGTAAAGCGGGTGGTTTGGCATTGCCGGAATGACCCCATCGGCTTCCATCCGGCTGCGGTTATCGGAAAAGTCTCTCGATGCTGCGTAAGGAATAACGGCAATCGATTTGTCCGGTGCCAGGTCATCAATTCCCAGATTGTACCGGAAGTAGCTCTCCGGACGGAAGTCTGTTGACCATTGCAGGACCGGCCGGCTGTTTTTACCGGAGGAGATCCGGAATGCACCGGCAGCCACAAGGCACAGACAAGCAGCCATGGCAGCCCATCGGACCCAGATAGTATTCTTCTTATTCGGCTTCGTGTCTGCTGCCTCCACATAAGCAGGATCGATCAGCTCCATTTTGTTCAGAAAGTCATTCCCTCTCATAGCGTGTAACCCTCCTTTTCAAGGTGCTTCCGAAGCTGATTGCGGCATCGGAAGAGTGTGGTTTTCACTTTGCTTTCTGACATTGAAAAGCGTTTGGAGATGTCCGCAATGGAATCCAAATACCAGTACCGGCGCAGAAAGAGGTTCCTTTTTTCTTCGCTGAGCGTACCCAGAAAACTGTTGATCGCTTCGCGGAAGATCAGATCGTCGATGCGGCACTCTACATCATCCGGAGCAGGGATACATTGCTCCATCTCTGCGCTGAGTTCACAGAGATAGGCGCTGCGCTTCAGACGGCTGTGCTCACGGCAGCAGTTCAAAGAAACGTGGCGGGTGATCCGGGCCAGAAAAGCATACAGGTATTCTCTCGGTTCGTGGGGAGGAATGGCGTTCCAGGCTTCCATATAGGTGTCGTTTTCGCATTCTTCGGCAATTTGCCGGTCTTTGACGATTCCGTAAGCCAGAGCATATAAACGGTTTCCGTATTTTTTGGAAGTCTGCCGGATGGCGGTTTCGTCACGAAGCAAATACAGCGCTACAATGCTGTTATCATCCAAGGCTTTCAACTCCTTTCCTTTTTTCTTGAAATGCCTTCACTCTATTAAGCACCGTTGGAGGTACACAGGTTACATTTTTTTCAGAAGAAAACATCATAGAATTACGAATACAGCACAGATCTGTCCGGAATTGCACCAGGACAACGAACAAACGCCGTGGGAAGCGGATATGCTCTCACGGCGTTATCACTTTCGGGGGAAGGGACGGCAGAGACCAAAAACGCCGCAGACAAATCTCTGCGGCGTGGAGCTAGAGACGTGACTCGAACACGCGACCTGCTGATTACGAATCAGCTGCTCTACCGGCTGAGCTACTCTAGCATGCTTTCGTATTATACCGATTTTCCGGGAAAATGTCAACAGAATTCTTCTGCCTGGGGGTGAAATTCCCCGGCCCTGCCAATACAGAGCCGGGGAAACAACGCAAATGCAGTTACCCCAGAATTGCCCGGTCGGAGTTCATCTCCCGGCCGCTGGCGTTGGCAAAAAGCTGCAGCAGATCAGGAACCGTCAGTTTTTCCTTCTCTTCCCCACGGACGTCCACCACAATGTGACCCTCACTCATCATAATGAGACGGTTTCCGTGACGGATGGCATCCTGCATATTGTGGGTGATCATCAGGGTGGTCAGGCGGCCCTTTGTGACGATCCGGTCGGTGATCTCCAGAACCTTTGCAGCGGTTTTGGGATCCAGCGCGGCGGTGTGCTCGTCCAGAAGCAGGAGCTTGGGGCTGTTCATGGCAGCCATCAGCAGGGTGACTGCCTGACGCTGACCGCCGGAAAGCAAACCGACCTTGGAGGTCAGGCGGCTTTCCAGGCCCAGCTCCAGCTGGGCAAGCATTTCCTGGTATTCCTGCTTTTCCTGACGGGAGATTCCCCAGTGCAGCCCCCGGCGGGAGCCTCGGCGCTTTGCCAGCGCCAGATTTTCCTGGATTTCCATGTCAGCGGCTGTGCCCATCATGGGATCCTGGAACACCCGGCCCAGGAATTTGGCGCGCTTGTACTCCGGCAGCGGGGTGACATCCGTGCCGTCCAGCAGGATGCTGCCGCAGTCCGGCTTCCATACACCGGCGATGGCATTGAGCATGGTGCTTTTGCCGGCACCGTTGCCGCCAATAACCGTGACGAAATCACCGTCGTTCAGGGTCAGACTCAGGTTATCCAAGGCCAGCTTTTCATTGATGGTACCCGGGTTAAAGGTTTTGGAAAGGTTTTTGATCTCAAGCATGGTCCTTTTCCTCCTTTTTCCGGGGTGCAGAGAAGTAGTTTGCCTTCAGGTAAGGCGTTCCCAGGAACACTGCCACTACCAGAGCGGAGAGCATCTTCAGCAGGTCGGTATCCAGACCCAGGAAGATTACCGTCTGGTACACCATAAAGTAGATCACGGAGCCAAGAGCCACCGACATCAGCCGTACGGCAAAGTTCCGTGCCACAAAGGAGAACAGCGCCTCGCCGATGATCACGGCAGCCAGGCCGATGACAATGGCACCACGGCCCATATTCACGTCGGCAAAGCCCTGGTACTGGGCCAGCAGTGCACCGGAAAGAGCTACCAGACCGTTGGAGATCATCAGTCCCAGCACCTTGTTCAGGCCGGTGTTGATGCCTTGGGCACGGCTCATGTTCAGGTTGCAGCCCGTTGCCCGGAGAGAGCAGCCGATCTCCGTTCCGAAGAACCAGTAGAGGATCCCGATGATGACACCCAGGGCGATCACCAGGAAGAGAACGGCACGGCCGTTGCTGAGCTGGGTCAGCAGAACGGCCACATTTCTGGCCGGCAGGACCTGATTGGCCTTGCCCATGATTTTCAGGTTGACGGACCAGAGCATAAGCTGGGTCAGAATTCCGGATAGAATGGCGGGAATGCCCAGCACGGTGTGGAACAGGCCTGTGACCAGACCGGCAAGCATTCCGGCAAGGAGAGCGCAGAGAATACAGATCCAGATGTTTACGCCGGAAACGGCCATCATGGCACAGACGGCGGCGCCGGTACACAAAGAGCCATCCACGGTCAGATCGGCAATATCCAGAATCTTATAGGTTATGTATACGCCGATGGCCATAATGCCCCAGACCAGTCCCTGGGCAATGGCTCCCGGCATGGCACCGAGCAGTCCCATCGTTACTCACCAATCTTCACATAACCGTCGGGAACGGTGATGCCCAGCTCCTGGCAGATCTCTGCATTGTACTTCTTGGTGGCAACGGCGTATTCGATGGGCATTTCGGAGATCTTGGCCTTGCCGGTGAGAATCTCGGCAGCCATTTCGCCGGTCTTGTAGCCCAGGTCATAGTAGCTGATGGTCAGGGTCGCAATGCCGCAGCCGGCGCAGATGCCTTCCTCACCGGCCACCAGAGGGATTTTTGCCTCACGGACGATGTTGCCGATGGTGGTGGAACAGGTCGCGGCGGTGTTGTCGGTGGGAATGTACAGGGCATCGGAAGCCGCCACAGCAGAAGAGGTGACGGGGGCCACGTCATTGGTGTCGGAGAAGGCATACCGGGTGGTGGAAACGCCCTTAGCTGCCAGATACTCTTCAATGACCTTCACCTGGTACTCGGAGTTGGGCTCGCCAGAGCAGTACAGAATGCCCACATTCTTGGCATCGGGGATCAGCTCCAGCAGCATATCGGCCTGCTCGGTCAGGGGAGCCAGATCGGAGGTGCCGGAGACATTGCTGCCCACGGTACCGGAGAAGTTGTCGATTCCAAGAGCCACGCCGTACTCGGTGATGGAGGTGCCCAGGACGGGGATAGTGGTGGTTGCATTGGCAGCAGCCTGCAGAGCGGCAGTTGCATTCGCCATAATCAGATCATACTTCTTGGTCACGAAGCTGTTGACGATGGTGGAGCAGGTGTTGCTGTCGCCGGCGGCGTTCTGAACATCGAATTTCACGGCGCCTTCGCCCAGCTTGTCAACCAGAGCCTTCTGGAAGCCTTCGGTAGCGGCATCCAGGGCATCGTGGGTAACGAGCTGGCAAATGCCGACATTGTAGACTTTGGTCTTGGAGCCGCAGGCAGCAAGGCTCAGGCAGGTCGCAAGGACGAGCACCAGCGACAACAGAATCATCAGTTTCTTTTTCATTGTTACTTCCTCCGTTTTCTTTTTTTGCGGAAGCCGGTTTTCCCGGAAAGGAGAACCAACTTGGCAATCATTATATGCTTTGTGCGCCTGCCTGTCAACAGATTTTTCACTCCTGATGTACATTTGTCTTTCTCCCGAGGTATTTCGGCTGCTCTGACGGGCGGATGGACGCATTCCCTCTTCCCGGCAGGGAAGCAGGGAAGTTCCTCCGGAGGAGCCGAATGCTCAGCGGCTGCTGGGATACCACTCCACGCCTTCGAAAATATAGTCGTCCAGATCTTTTTCCGAGTGGTTTTCCTGTTCCATTTTTCTGCCTCCTTCATAGACCGATTGGGATAGTATATGCAGCGTCAGGGAAAAAAGTACACGCAAATTGTGTTTGGGGACTTCCGGTTGTGCAGGCGGAAAATCGGGAAGCATCATACGCCGGATTGCGGCAGAATCCTTCTGAGGATCGGGGTAAAATGGTGCCGGAGGGATGAAAATGAACAAAGGAAAGCTTGCGGTCTTGTCGCTGTGCATCGGTGTGGTGCTGCCGGCGGTGCTCATTGGGGTACTGGTTCACCCAAACCCTGTGAACAGTCCTGTTCCCGGGGAGACTGCCCCATCAGAGTGCGGTAAAGAGGAAATCCGGATTCCGGTGATGCTGCCCTCCGGCACACGGCAGATGGAACTGGAGGAATACATCACCGGCGTTGTGATGGCAGAGATGCCTGCCTCCTTTGAACCGGAGGCGTTGAAGGCCCAGGCGGTGGTGGCCCGGACCTATGCCATGCGGCGATACGAACTTAGCCGAAAGCATGAGGGCGGCGGGATCTGTACGGATCCGGCCTGCTGCCAGGGGTATGTCTCTCCGGAGGCGTTCGGTGCCGGCGAGGGCGAAGAAAAGATCCGGAATGCCGTGAGTGGGACCGCCGGTCTGGTGCTTCGGTATGATGGAGAATTGATAGATGCCACCTATTTTTCCTGCAGCGGCGGCACCACGGAGGATGCCGTGGCAGTGTGGGGCTCGGATGTGCCCTATCTGCAGTCTACGGACTCCCCGGGAGAAGAGTATGCATCAGCCTTTGCCTCCGTACGGTACCTGGATGCGGAGACTTTTTGCGCAGCCCTGGGGATCCCGGCAGAGCATTACCGGGACATCGGCCTGACGACCTATACCTCCGGCGGCGGGGTGGACACCATGGAGATCGGCGGAAGGCCCTTTTCCGGAACGGAGCTTCGCAGACTGCTGTCCCTGCCGTCCACCATGATGGAGATCACTCCTTCGGAAGACGGTGTTATGATCTATACCAAGGGGTACGGACACCGGGTGGGGATGAGCCAGTACGGGGCAGATGCCATGGCGCGCAGCGGTGCAGACTTCCGGGAGATTCTGACCCACTACTATGCCGGAGTCACGGTGGAGCCGTATTCTGCAGGAATTGACAAAACCGGAGGAATGGGCTAAAATAGGGGGAAAAAGAAACAGGAGGGGACATCAATGCCCATTCGGATCCCCAATGATCTGCCTGCTGCCGGTGTGCTGCAGCAGGAGAATATTTTTGTAATGACCAAAGACCGGGCAATCACTCAGGACATTCGTCCGCTGGAGATTGCCCTTTTGAACCTGATGCCCACCAAGGTGACCACGGAGACCCAGTTTTCCCGTCTGCTGGGCAATACTCCGCTGCAGGTCAATCTGGAACTGATGCACACCACTTCCCATAAGTCCAAAAATGTCTCTCAGGAGCATCTTCTCAGCTTCTACAAGAGCTTTGATGAGCTGAAAGACCGGAAGTTTGACGGCATGGTCATCACCGGCGCTCCCGTGGAGCAGATGGAGTTTGAGGATGTGGATTACTGGCCGGAGCTTTGCCGGATCATGGAGTGGAGCAAGACCAATGTCCACAGCACCATCCATATCTGCTGGGGCGCACAGGCAGGGCTGTACTACCACTACGGCATTCCCAAATATCCGCTGGAGAAGAAGCTGTTCGGTGTGTTCGAGCATGAAGTGGAGTACCGCCGGTCCATTCTGCTGCGTGGGTTTGACGATCGGTTCTGGATCCCCCATTCCCGCCATACCACGGTGCGGCGGGAGGATATAGAGAAGGTAGTCGGCCTGCGGATCCTGGCATCTTCCCCGGAGGCGGGGGTGTATGCCGTTTCCAGCCGGGAGGGCCGGCAGATCTTCATTACCGGCCATTCCGAATACGACCAGAACACCCTGAAAAACGAGTATTTCCGGGATAAGAACCTGGGCCTGCCCATCGATCTACCTCAAAACTATTTCCGAAATGACGACGATACCCAGGAGCCTGTGGTGCGCTGGAGAGGCCATGCCAATCTGCTGTTTTCCAACTGGCTGAACTACTTTGTCTATCAGACAACGCCGTATGACATCATGTCCATCGGTGAGAATCATTGACAGAAGAAACCGGCAGAAGATTTTCTGCCGGTTTCTCTTGTCACATCTTCAAAAAAGGAACATATTATAAGAAATGGAGAACGGAGGATTCTGTATGGTGCTGAAAATCGATGGAAAAGAGATCATTCCCAATCCCGGCCAGTCCCTTCTGGACCTTGTGCGGGAGCTGGACCTGGACTCGGCGCAGTTTGCCGACCGCCCGCTGGCTGCAGGCATTGCAGGAGATGTGTTCCAGCTCAACTATGTTCCCGTCCGGGCAGGGGAAATGCTGCACCACACGGTCCGCCGGGCCATGGAGGCCTCCGGAGGGCAGATTCGTCTGCTTCGCTATGCCGATCCTGCGGGCAAGGACGTGTACGAGAGGACTGCGCTGTTCACCGTGTTTCTGGCTCTGCATGAGCTGTATCCCAACGGGTCTGCCAGGCTGGGCTGCACAGTGGGGCTGGGAGTCTACGTGGAGGTACAGGACAGCGGGTTTTCGGTGGAGGATTTGAAGGAGAAGATCCGGCAGCTTGTGGAACAGGATATTCCGCTGGTCCGGAAGCGTATGCCCATTGATGAGGCGGTCCGCTTTTTGGAAGAGCAGGGACAGCCGGACAAAGCCCGCCTGCTGAAATACAGCGAAAGAGACTGGGAGGACGTATACTTTTCCCACGGGTATGCCGGGTTTTACTATGGAGAGCTGGCACCGTCCACAGGGTATTTGAAGGTTTGGGATGTGATCCCGGCCGAGGGGGGATTTTTCTTCGTGTATCCGGATCCCAATGTACCGGACAGACCTGCCGCATTCCAGAATATGCCCAAATTTCTCAGCGTCTCCAACGAGGGAAAGCAGTGGTGCCGGCTTCTGGAATGTGAGACCGTGGCGGATCTGAATGCACTGACAGAGAATGGGGGGATCCGGGAGCTGATCCGGGTCAACGAGGCACTCCACGAAAAGCGGTTCTCCCAGATCGCAGATATGATCTGCGACCGGGGGGCCAAAGCGGTGATGCTGGCAGGACCCAGTTCCTCCGGAAAGACCACATCGGCAAACCGGCTCGCGGTGCAGCTTCGGGTGCATGGCAGAAAACCGATTCTCATGAGTCTGGACGATTATTATGCGGACAGGGATACGATTCCTCCCGGACCGGATGGGAAGCTGGACCTGGAACACATCAATACCATCGACTGCGAACTGTTTTCCCGGCAGCTTCAGCAGCTTCTGCAGGGACAGGAGGTCACGCTGCCGTCGTTCAATTTCCTGACGGGAAAACGGGAATGGACGGAGAAAAGGCTGCGTCTGCAGGACGATTCCGTGATCATTGTTGAGGGCTTGCACGCACTCAACCCGGTGCTGCTGCCCAGAGAGCTGGATGCCGGTCTGGTGTTCCGGCTGTACGTCAGCCCGCTGCTGCCCATGAGCCTGGATTTCCACAACCGGATTCCCACCAGCTATCTGCGTCTGCTTCGCAGGATCATGCGGGACTATGAGACGAGAGGTGCCTCGGTGCAGCACACCCTGGCTATGTGGGATTCGGTGCGCCGGGGGGAAAAACGGTGGATTTTCCCCTATCAGGAAAATGCAGACGTGATTTTCAACAGTTCTACGCTATATGAGCTGGCGGTGCTGAAGCGGCACATCTATCCGCTCCTGACCCGGATCGGGCCGGAGGACGGCTGCTACGATGCTGTCCGGGGGATCCTCCGGATTCTGGATTTCATTCGTCCGGCAGATGTGGACGACGAGATCCCGCCTACCAGCCTTGTGCGGGAATTCATCGGCGGAAACCGATTCTATTCCTGAACAAGAAAGAAGCGGTTTTGCACCTGGATTGCTTTCCTGCACAGGGGCGGCGCTGCTTGTTTGGAGCGAACCGACGAATGACGGCCCGGGCATCCGTATGCCCGGGCCGTATTTTTCGTGGAAAGCCCACACCGGGGGATCTCCTGTATGGAGCTGCTCTTTTTTTGATTACGAAAGAGCATCCAAAACCTTCCTGATATTTTTCTCATTGGGGAGAATGGTGTTGATATCCACTTGCGGGTGCTCTTTGACATATTGTGTCAGAAAGTCAAGCAGATTCTCTTTTGTTTTCATATAGTCATCCACAATGGTTTGGTCGTCAAAACCCAGCTTTTTCAGTATGATGGCGGAAACAACGCCTGTCCTGTCTTTTCCTGCACCACAAAAATAAAGGACATTGCTTTTCGCATCCAGAATTGTTTGGATGATCTGGTCCATCTGTTTATCCAGCATTCCCAGGTAAACCGATGCTACCTCCTCGGGCGAATTGGGCGTGTCTCCTCCGCCGGTTACCGGCATATGATACAAGACAAATCCTCGTTCTGTTTCGAGTCGACAGGGGTTTCGCTCGAATTCTTTCGGTTCCCGCAAGTCTATGATCGTTGTGACATGGTTTTGCAGCAGCCATTCTACTTCGTCATCCGTCAGCTTTTCAGGGTAATCACTTCGGATGAAACGCATATCTCCGGTGGGCAGCGCTCGTGTGTTTCGTGTAGATTGCAATAATGAAGCCATTTTGTTTCTCCTCAAAGTAGTTCTTGAAGTTTTGTTCGGTTATGGACCGTCATAGAACAGTGCAGTATAAAAAAGCCACAGCAGTGGGAACTGCTGTGACGAAACCTCTCATGCGTTCTGCTTTTCGCCTGACTGTCGGGATGGAGGAGCGATCCCTGTAATGCTTATTTCACCGGGGAAATGTAGGGGCTGGGATATTTGCAGATCATGGACACCAGAATGCACACCAGAATGGCGGCAAAGCCTACGGTCATCCAACGGCTTCTGGGACGCAGCAGCTCCTTATTCATATACAGGAAGACCAGACCGGTGCAGGAACACAGAACTCCCAGCAGGCGCAAAATGACCCGCAGCCATGCAACACCCAGACCGGCAAAGACCAGGCTCAGAAGAAAAATTGCCGTGTCGGCAAGAAGAACCAGTTTCATAAAGTTTGCCATCTGCTGATAGCGTCTGCTCGTTTTCCCCATAGTGTGTGCCTCCCGAAAAAAGATATTCTATTTATATCACATTCTGTCGAAAAAAGCAATCCTTTCCCGGTAACTTGTCATGAGGAATGGAAGGAGTGTTTGCCATTTTTCCATATGATACTTGCGCGAAGTCCAAATGAATGCTATAATACTCTCAAATCATGGGAATGGTAGAGGAAAGCAAATGGAAGCACCCAATTACCGGCTGGAGGGCATCGTCCACACCAGAACGGAGGAAATGGAGAACTTCGAAGGACCGCTGGATGTGATCTTCCAGCTCCTGAGCAAGAATAAGATCGAGATCCAGGATGTTTCCATCACGGCGATTCTGGAGCAGTATCTTGCCTATCTGGACGAAATGAAACGGATGGACATGGAAATTGCAAGCGAGTTTATTTCCATGGCATCCCATCTGATGCTGATCAAGACCAAAATGCTGCTCTCCGCGGCCGAACAGGCAGAGGCGGAAAGCGAGCTGGATCTGCTGCGCAAGTCCCTGCTGGACCGCAGACGGAAAGAAGCCATGGAGCAGATCCGCGGGGCAATCGAAATCCTGGAGCCGAGAAATGAGATCGGCAGAAATCTGTTCTGCAAGGCTCCGGAGCCTCTCCGCAAGGACGGGACCTACCGCTATCAGCATTCCCCGGAGGACCTGATTCATGCATTGCGCGAGATGGCAGAGCGCAGCAATCTCCGGCTGCCGCCTCCCACCGCCAATTTCCGGGGAATCGTAGGCAAGGAGCCTTACCCCGTGGCGAAAAAGGCGGCGGATCTGCTGCGGAAGCTGCTGCTTCGGGGAAGAGAACGGCTTTTGAACCTGTTTCGGGGAAACCGCAGTCGCTCGGAGGTGGTGGCCACGTTCCTGGCTGTTTTGGAGCTGTGCAAAACCAACAACGTGTCCCTGGAAGACGATATCAACGGGGACAACCCCAACGTCTGTGTGACGGAATGGGCCGGAAAGGGAGAAAAGGAGACCGATTGATGGAGAAGGAAGAACTGCAGCGGGGAATTGAGGCCATCCTGTTTGCCGCAGGAGAGTGCGTGGAGGTGTCCCGTTTATGCCTTGCCCTGGAAGCGGATCCCCAGGAGATCCGATCTGCGGCGGATTCGCTGGCGGATGAGCTTTCCTTCAACCGCCGGGGCATCCGGATCCTTCGCCTGGAGGACGGATACCAGATGGTTTCCTCCGGCGAAATGGCAGATTCGATCACCAAGGCGCTGGAAACCCGGAAGCCTCCCAAGCTGTCGGCATCCCAGATGGAGGCGCTGACCATCATCGCCTATTACCAGCCGGCCACCAAGGCCATGGTAGAGCAGATTCGGGGGGTGGACAGCTCCTATTCCATTTCCGCGCTGCTGAACAAAAAGCTGATCGAGGAGGCCGGCCGGCTGAACGTTCCCGGCAGACCCATCCAGTACCGGACCACCACAGGCTTCTTGCGGACCTTCGGACTGTCCTCACTGGAGGAGCTTCCGGAGTGTGAGCGGATCTCCTTCGGAGAGGTCCCGCTGGATGAGAACGCAGCGGAGGGGACATGATGGGCTGGCTGATCACACTTTTCATTCTGTGTCTGCTTGCGGTGTTGCCCTTGGGGGTGCAGGTCTGCTATGATGCCGACGGCCCGCGGGTTGGACTGATTGCCGGGCCGGTGCGGATCCGTCTGTATCCTCCCGGAAAAAAGAAAGAGAAAAAACCGGCAAAAGAGAAGACCCCAAAGAAAAAGAAGGAACAACCGCCATCTCAGAGCAATGCGCCAAAGGAAAAGCGATCTCTGGGAGGAACCGTGGAGGCATTCCGGCCCTTTGTGAAAATGGGGCTGGACTTTCTGGGCGATCTTCGAAGGAAGATCCGGATCGATGTGCTGGATCTGTCGGTGACGATGGCCGCGGACGATCCCTATGATCTGGCGGTCAATTACGGCCGTGCCTGGGCGGCCGCAGGCAATTTGGTTACCGTGCTCACCCGGGCGTTTGTGATCCGGAAGAAACATATCCGTATTGCCTGCGATTTTGAAGCGGAGAAGACGGTGATTTTTCTCCGGCTGGACATTACCATTACCCTGGGCAGGATCCTTTCGCTGCTTGTGCGATATGGCATTCGAGCGCTGAAACAACTTCGAAAATCCAAAATATCATCAAAAAAGGTGGAATCCGTATGAGTCAGAAACTTCCCAATATGCTGGAAAGCACCATTGCGAAAATCCGTGAAATGGTGGATGCCAACACTGTGATCGGTACCCCCATTACCACCCCGGACGGCGTGACCATTATCCCGGTCTCCAAGATCAGCATCGCACTGGGCGGCGGCGGATCCGATATTCCCGTCAAGACGAACCAGGAAGCCGGTCCCTTCGGCGGCGGTGTCGGCGCCGGCGTAAAGGTAACACCGGTGGTGTTTCTGATCGTGAAAGACGGCAATGTGCGGATGATGCCGGTGGCCGGTCCTGCCAACACCACGGCAGACCGGATCGTGGAAATGGTACCGGATGTGCTGGACAAGATCACCGGTTTCATCGATTCCCACAGCGGAAAAGAAGAATAACCGCAATCGCAACCCGGTGTGCGCTTCCGGCAGGCCGGAATAGTTTCCTTCTGCCATTGGCATACTACTCCGGGGTGAAGGAAATGAAACGTGCTTTTTTGCAGATGGCAGCCGCATTTCTGGCTGCCGTTCTGCTTTTCCCCTGCCGCGCAGAAGCAATTTCCGCCCGCAGCGCCATATTGCTGGACGCGGCAACCGGCAGGGTTTTGTATGAACAGGATGCGGACTGCCGGAGCCTGATTGCCAGCACCACCAAGATTATGACGGCTTTGGTGGTCTGTGAGCAGTGCAACGTGCTGGACCGGATGAAAATCCCCAAGGAAGCGGTAGGCATTGAAGGCTCCTCCATGTACCTGAAGGAAGGGGAGGTCCTGGCCCTCCAGGAGCTGCTCTACGGCCTGATGCTCTCCAGCGGAAACGATGCGGCGGTGGCCCTGGCCATCTACTGCGCCGGAACGGTGGAGGGCTTTGCCGGGCTGATGAATGACAAAGCCAGGATGCTGGGCATGAAAAACACCCATTTTGTCAATCCCAACGGACTGGATGCTCCGGATCACTATTCCACAGCCAGGGATCTGGCCGTTTTGGCAGCCTATGCCATGGAGAACCCGGTTTTCAGGACGACGGTATCGGCAAAGACCGTCTCCCTGCCGGGGCGGTCTCTGAAAAACCACAACCGTCTTCTATGGATGGTGGACGGCGCGGACGGAGTGAAAACCGGCTATACCAAAGCGGCGGGCCGAATCCTGGTCTCCAGCGCCATCCGGGAAGGACGGCGGCTGGTTGCCGTGACCATCCATGACGGCAACGACTGGGAGGATCACAAGGTTCTTTTGGAGGACGGGTTTTCCCGGTACCGGGTGCGGACTGTGGTCCGGAAGGGACAGGTTCTGGGACAGGTAGAAGTGGAAGGCGGACAGGAGGGAACCGTTCCGCTCTTGGCGGCAGAGGAGTTTTCCTGCTCCCTGACGGAGGAGGAACAGCCGGAGATCCTGTTCTCTCCGCCGGGTTTTGTCTATGCCCCGGTGGCGGAGGGACAAAACGCCGGAATGGCCAATGTGATGCTGGATGGAAAACCCATGGGGCGGATCCCTATGGTCTACGGACAGACGGTTGAGCGAAAACAAGAAGAAAAGAAACGATTTTGGATGTTTTTTTGGAAAGAGGAAACATGACGGAACGAATCCAGAAAATCCTGGCCTCCCGGGGTGTTGCATCCCGGCGGGGTGCGGAGGAGCTGATTGCCGCCGGCAGGGTGACCTGCAACGGAGTGACCGTGTCCCTGGGGGAACGGGCAGACCCGGACCGGGACCGGATCCTGGTGGACGGAGTGTCCATCCCCCGGCAGGACAAGCCGGTGTACATCATGCTGCATAAGCCCCGGGGCTATGTGACCACCCTCTCCGATGAGAAGGGCAGGCCCGATGCCGCCCGGCTGGTGGCGGACTGCGGAGTTCGGGTTCATCCGGTGGGCCGGCTGGACATGGATTCCGAGGGATTGCTGCTGTTTACCAATGATGGCAGCCTGACCTACCGGCTTACCCATCCCAGTCATGAAGTGGAAAAAGTGTACGATGTGCTGGTGCGTGGGTACACACCGGAGGCGGAGGAGCTTCTTCGCAGGCCCATCGTGCTGGACGGCTACCGGATCCGTCCCCCCAGGGTGAAGCTTGCCCGGATTCAGGGGGAAAACGCCCGGATCCTGGTGGTTATCCATGAGGGCAGAAACCGCCAGGTCCGCAGAATGTGCCGGGAGGCGGGAATGCAGGTGCTTCGTCTGCGAAGGATCGCGGAGGGAAGCCTTCGCCTGGGGGATCTTCCGGAAGGCTCCTGGCGGTACCTGACGGAGGAGGAGATCGAGGCGCTGAAAAAAATGTAATCTTTTGCGGCAAGTCTTGCAAAACCATTTTTTATTTGGTACCATAACAGGAAGAATTCAGAGAAAACAGGGGTAACCTTATGGAAAACGACATTATATCTCTTCTGCAGTCCCGAACCCCCACTTTTTCCAAGGGACAGAGACTGATTTCCGGGTACATTATGGCAGAATACGACAAGGCGGCCTTTATGACTGCCAGCAAGCTGGGAAAGACGGTAGGTGTTTCCGAGTCCACGGTGGTGCGGTTTGCCGTGGAGCTGGGCTTTGACGGCTATCCCAGTATGCAGAAGGCTATGCAGGAAATGGTCCTCAACCGGCTGACCTCCGTTCAGCGCATTGAGGTGGCCAACGACCGGATCGGAAAGCAGGACATTGTGACCTCCGTGCTTCAATCCGATGTGGAGAAGCTCCGGCAGACCAGCGAGACCCTGAACCGGGAGGATTTCCAGAACGCGGTGGAGGCCATTCTGAAGGCCAAACGGGTGTTTGTGCTGGGCGTCCGTTCCGCGGCTCCGCTGGCAAGCTTTCTGGGCTACTATCTGAACTATATTTTCAACAGCGTACATATCGTCACGGCTTCCGGTACTTCGGAAATGTTTGAGAAGATCGTGGGCATTACCTCGGAGGACGTGGTCATTGCCTTCAGCTTCCCCAGATATTCCAAATCCACCGCCAAGGGCGTCCAGTACTGCCGCAGCGTCGGCGCGACCGTGGTGGCGATCACCAACAACAGGCAGTCTCCGTTGGGACAGAACAGCGATTATGTGCTGGTGGCCAAGAGCGATATGGTGTCCCTGGTGGATTCTCTGGTGGCGCCTCTCAGTGTGACCAACGCCCTGATCGTGGCCATTGCTTCCCGAAAGGAAGAAAAGCTGGCCCAGACCTTCAATACCCTGGAGAGAATCTGGGACCAGTACGAGGTGTATGAAAAGCGGGTAAATGACCTATGACCTATGACGGGATCGTTGTGGGCGGCGGCGCAGCCGGCATGATGGCGGCGATTTCTGCCTCCCAACAGGGACAAAAGGTGCTCCTGGTGGAGAAAAACCCCCGGCTGGGAAAGAAACTGCTGATCACCGGCAAGGGCAGGTGCAACGTGACCAATGCCTGTACGGCAGAGGAAGTGCTGCAGAACACCCCCAGAAACGGACGATTCCTCTTCAGCGCCATGACGGCATTTCCGCCGGAGAAGGTTATGGCGTTCTTTGAGGAAAACGGCTGCCCACTGAAGGTGGAACGGGGAAACCGGGTGTTCCCCGTGTCGGACCGGTCTGCCAGCATTCTGGAGTGCCTTCAGAATCTGCTGGAGGCAGGAAAGGTGGACCGGATTCAGGCTTCCGTCCGGCATATTCTGACCCGGGACGGCTGCGTGTCCGGCGTATTCACGGACAGGGGGGCGTTCTCCTCCCGATGGGTGATCCTTGCCACCGGAGGCGTCTCTTATCCTGCCACCGGCTCCACCGGTGACGGCTACGGCATGGCGGAAAAGCTGGGGCACACCGTTGTTCCGCCGGTCGGCTCTCTGGTTCCTCTGGAAACGGAGGGGACGGACTGCCGGGAAATGCAGGGGCTGAGTCTGCGGAACGTGGCGGTGAAGCTGCTGGACGGAAAGGGAAAGACAATCTACAAGGACTTTGGGGAACTGCTGTTTACCCACTTTGGGGTGTCCGGTCCCACGGTGCTCAGCGCCAGCGCCCATATGAAGGAGCAGACAGGTAGCCTGAGCATCGATCTGAAGCCGGCGCTGGAATCCCGGAAGCTGGAAGACCGGATCCTGCGGGATCTGGAGCTGTACCGCAACCGCTCCATGGAAAACGCCCTGACGGATCTGCTGCCCCGATCCATGATTCCGGTGGTCCTTCGCAGACTGGATATCGATCCGGCTCTTCAGGCCAATTCCCTGAAAAAGCAGCAGCGCAAGGCTCTGGTAGAGCTGCTGAAGAATTTCACGCTGTCCATTTCCGGAAAGCGCCCCGTTGCTGAAGCCATCATCACCTCCGGAGGCGTGAAAGTGTCGGAGGTGGATCCCAAAACCATGGAATCCAAGCGGGTTTCCGGCCTGTATTTTGCAGGGGAGATCCTGGACTGCGATGCCTATACCGGCGGCTTTAACCTGCAGATCGCCTGGGCCACGGCCCAATGCGCGGCCCTGGCGGCGGCTTCCCGGTAAATACGGATTGACAAAACCCTGATTGTATACTAAAATATATCCGCCGAGTGTCGGTTTTCTCGTATTTTTTGGAGGTTGATACGGATGTACGATAAACTTGTTTCGATGCTTGCAAAGCAGTTGGAGATCGATCCCAGTGAAATCTCTCCGGACAGCACGTTTGTAAGCCTGGGAATCGATTCTCTGGACATGGTGGAGATGATCATGGACCTGGAATCCCGTCTGGGCGTGGAGCTGGACACAGAGAACCAGAAGATTGCCACCGTTCAGGAATTCGTGGATTTTGTGGAGTCCAAGCTGAACTAAAACTGAATAACCTTGTTATAGCGGAACCGGCTTATAGCAAGGTCGCACTATCCGGGGAGATAGCGGTGCCCTGAACCTGCAATCCGCTACAGCAGGGGAGAATTCCCACACCCGGGCATGATCGAGTGCCGTCCGGACCGTATAAGTGGTGCTGACGAACCGGTCTTGCGCAACAGGATCCCGTGAACCATGTCAGGTGGGGAACCAAGCAGCATTAAGCGGACCGTCCTGTGTGCCGCGAGGTTGCCGTTTCCGAGCCGGCTGTACGGAAACCGGGTGTTCGGCGTGTTCAAATGTGGGTGTGCGATCTTGCTATGAGCCGGTTCATTTACGGAGGACAGAATGTATCAGGCATTATACCGCAAATACAGACCTCAGACCTTTGACGATGTGGTCGGCCAGCAGGCTGTGACCATGACTTTGAAAAACCAGGTCCAGACCGGTCATATGAGCCACGCGTATTTGTTTACCGGTTCCCGGGGAACCGGGAAGACCACCTGCGCCCGGATCCTGGCTAAGGCGGTCAACTGCCGGAATCCCCAGCAGGGCAATCCCTGCAACTGCTGCGACGCCTGCAGGGCCATTGATGCCGGCACCTGCATGGATGTGCTGGAGATCGATGCGGCATCCAACAACGGTGTGGACAATGTCCGCGATCTGCGGGATGATGCGGTCTACACCCCCTCTCAGGTGAAAATGCGGGTGTATATCATCGATGAGGTGCATATGCTCTCCACCTCTGCCTTCAATGCGCTGCTGAAGATCATTGAAGAGCCGCCGGAACATCTGCTGTTTATTCTGGCGACCACGGAGCTTCACAAGGTCCCGGCTACCATCCTCTCCCGGTGCCAGCGGTTTTCCTTCCGCCGGATCAGCCAGGAGGACATTGCCTCCCGGCTGCAGTATGTGGCCTATCAGGAAAACATCGATCTGGACAACGGCGCGGCAAGAGCCCTTGCCCGCATGGCCGACGGGGGTATGCGCGACGGCCTGAGCCTTTTGGATCAGTGTGCTTCCGCCACTGTGGGCGAGCTGGACAGCAGCCGGGTGTATGCCTGCCTGGGCATTGCCGGGGTGCAGAGCTGCGCGGAGATGATGAAATACATCGCTGATGGGAATACCCGGGGTGCGCTGGAGCTGTTTAACAGGCTGTATTCCGAGGGCAAGGATGTGGCGGCCATGCTGGACGAGCTGGCTTGCATGACCCGGGATCTTCTGATGATGAAAACCGCACCGGGAAGTGCTATGGCAATGCTTTCCGGGGTCAGCGATGAGAAAGATGTGGCAGAACTGGAGAAAGCCTTCTCCGCCGGGGAACTTGCGCGGATGATGGAGAGGCTCCAGCAAACGGTTGCCGGCTTTACAAAAAGCGGAAGCCGGAGGATGGATGCGGAGCTGTGCCTGATCGGGCTTTGCCGGCCGGAGCTGAGCATAGATGCCGCATCCCTCAATGCCAGACTGTCCCGTTTGGAGGACCGGATCGCCTCCGGTCAGATTGTCTCTGCCCCTGCCGGAAAGGAGACGGAGAGTGCGCCCGGGATCCGGCAGGAGAAGCCTGCCGTTCCGCCGGCTCCGGTGGAACCGGAAGCGGTGACGGAAGCGCCCATAGGCTTTGAGTCGGATCTGTTTGCCGCCATTAAGCAGGAGGGCTCCGGCGCGGATACGGGCTGGTTCGTACCGACCAACGTCCGGACTTTGCTGCAGGGGGATGTGCTGTACCTTCGCTGCGCCGGATCCTTTGTGCTGGAGCAGATCAACAAGCCGGAGATTCTTGCCCGCGTGGCAGAGAAGGCCGGTGGGATCCTGAAGCATCCGGTCAGGGTGGCTGCGGTGAACCAGGCGGATAGAATCACCCGGGGGAAAATGAGTGCTCTTTTGAAATTCGGGTCCGAAAACCCGGAGATCGTCAAAATAAAATCGTAAATAAGATGGGAGAATGAACATGGCGAAAGGTGGATTCCGGGGAATGCCCGGCTGAATGAATCAGGCTGCAATGATGAAGCAGGCACAGAAAATGCAGCAGGAACTGATGCGTATGCAGGAAGAGCAGAAGGCCAAGGTCTACACAGCTTCTTCCGGCGGCGGCATGGTTACTGCCTCCGTCAACGGAGAGCATACGCTTATGAACCTGGAGATCAAACCGGAGGCGGTGGATCCCGAGGATGTGGAAATGCTGCAGGATATGGTCATCGCCGCGGTGAACCAGGCCATGCGGGCAGCCGACGAGGATGCCGCAAACAATATGTCCCGTCTGACCGGCGGCCTGAATCTGGGCGGCCTGTTCTAAGGAGGCCGTATGCTTGTGTTTCCGGCAGCTCTGCAGGAGCTGGCTGATCAGTTTGCCCGGCTTCCGGGAATCGGCGGCAAAACCGCCCAGCGTCTGGCATTCCATGTGCTGGAGCTGCCTCTGGAGGATGCCCAGGAATTTGCAGACGCCATTCTGGAGGCCAAGCGCAGCGTTCACTGCTGCCCGGTGTGCCAGAATCTGACGGACCGGGAAATCTGCCCGGTGTGTGACGATGATTCCAGAGACAAAAGTGTGATCTGCGTGGTGGCGGAGCCCAAGGATGTGATTGCCATGGAGCGCTCCCGGGAGTTTCAGGGGGTGTACCATGTGCTCCACGGCGTGATCTCTCCACTGAACCATGTGACCCAGGATGATCTGAAGATCCGGGAACTGCTGCAGCGGGTTTCCGATGGCGGAGTCCGGGAGGTCATTATGGCGACCAATCCGGACACGGAGGGGGAAGCTACGGCCATGTACCTTTCCCGGCTGCTCCGGCCCATGGAGATCCGGGTAACCCGCCTGGCCTACGGTGTGCCTGTAGGCAGCCAACTGGAATACGCGGATGAGATCACCCTCTCCCGCGCGCTGGAAGGCAGACAGGAGATCTGATAAGAAAACAGCCCCGATGCCGCATCGGGGTGTTCGGCGTGTTCAACAAATGGCCTCATGGCAAATGCCATGAGGCCATGAAATGTTATTCGCGGGATGATTCCTCCATGTACTGAACGAAGCCAAGACTGGAATAGTCCAGGCAAACGTGCTTGTCCGGAGTCTTGCCCATGGTGACCCGGTGACAGTAGACTTTCCAGACAGGAGAGCCTTCCAGGGTGCTTTTGCGGATCTCGAATACATGGTTCCAGCTTTTTCCCTCCATGTATTCTTCCTCCCGCAGGAAACGCACAAGCTCCAGACCGCGGAAATGAAAGGTGGGAAAGGCGTTGCGGATGCAGGTCTCAAAGAGCACCTGGGCGTCCCGGACGCTGCCATAGGTGAAGGTGTTGCGGATGATCGCACGGTAATCTTCCATAATATCAACCTCCTCACGGTTACTATACCGCATTCTGTGGACGGTGTCAACAAAAAGGGTTGCTATTTTTTCCCGTCTGCCGTATAATAATCCCAAATTTGAGAAACGGGGTGTGTCGGATGGCAACAACTGATAAGCTGAATTTGACCATGCTGTGTGATTTTTACGAGCTGACCATGGGAAACGGTTTTTTCCGCGCCGGTTACAAGGACAAAATCTGCTATTTCGACGTCTTTTTCCGCCAGTGTCCGGACGGAGGCGGATTTGCCATTGCTGCGGGGCTGGAGCAGATCGTGGAATACATCCGTGACCTGCATTTTTCTCCGGAGGACATTGCTTATCTTCGGGGAAGAAACCTGTTTTGTGAGGAGTTTTTGGAGTATCTGTCCCATTTCCACTTTACCGGTGATATCTGGGCGGTGCCGGAAGGAACCCCGGTGTTCCCCAGAGAGCCTATCATCACGGTTCGGGCACCCGCCATTGAGGCACAGCTTATCGAGACCTTTCTGCTGCTGTCCATCAATCATCAGAGCCTGATCGCCACCAAGGCGAACCGTGTTGTCCGGGCAGCCAAGGGGCGGACGGTGCTGGAGTTCGGCTCCCGCCGGGCCCAGGGCGCGGATGCGGCCATCATGGGTGCAAGAGCTGCGTACATCGGCGGCTGTCACGGCACAGCCTGTACGGTTGCGGATCAGAAATACGGGGTCTATGCCGGGGGAACCATGGCCCATTCCTGGGTGCAGATGTTCGACTCGGAGTACGAAGCGTTCAAGACTTATGTTCAGATGTATCCCGACAATGCCACCCTGCTGGTGGATACCTATAATACCCTCCAGTCCGGTGTGCCCAACGCCATCCGGGTGTTCAATGAGGTCCTGAAGCCGCTGGGAATCCGCAAGTGCGGCATCCGCCTGGATTCCGGCGACATGACCTACCTGACGAAGATGGCCCGGAAAATGCTGGATGATGCAGGCTGGACAGAGTGCAAGATCTCCGTGTCCAACTCTCTGGACGAGTACATCATTCGGGAGATTCTCCATGAAGGAGCCCAGGTGGATATGTTCGGCGTAGGCGAGCGGTTGATCACCGCACGAAGTGAGCCGGTTTTCGGCGGCGTGTACAAGCTGGTGGCTGTGGAAAAAGAGGATGGCGCCATCCAGCCGAAGATCAAGATTTCCGAAAATGTTGGAAAGATCACCACACCCCATTTCAAAAAGCTGTACCGCTTTTACGGAAATGACACGGGAAAGGCCATCGCGGACTATCTCTGCGTGTATGATGAGACGGTGAATGATGACGGTACCATGGAGATTTTTGACCCGGAAGCCACCTGGAAGACCAAGACGGTCTACAATTTCACAGCCAAAGAACTGCAGGTGCCCATTTTCCAACATGGTGAACTGGTCTACCGGTGTCCCCCGCTGGAGGAGGTCCGGGAGTATTGCCGGGAGCAGGTGGATACCCTGTGGGAAGAGATTAAGCGCTTTGACAATCCCCAGAGCTACTATGTGGATCTCTCCCCCAAGCTGTGGGACATCAAATACAGCCTGCTGAAAAACAACAAATGAAAAACAGCGGAAAGATCGCCCTGGGAGGTGTTCTGGCGGCGCTGGCGGTGGTGGTCATGTGCCTCGGCGGCATGATCCCGCTTGCCACCTATATTTGCCCCATTTTGTGTATGCTTCTCCAGAGCACCGTGCTGCAAAAATGCGGAGGAAGGGTCGCCTGGGCGTGGTTTTTTGCCGTGTCGATTCTGAGCCTCCTGCTTTCCTCGGAGAAAGAAGGGGCCGCCGTGTTCCTGTTTTTGGGGTATTATCCCATGATCAAGCCCTGGCTGGACCGGAGAAAAGGAAGCCTGCTGTGGAAGCTCCTGTTTTTCAACGCAGTTATCTTTGTCCTTTATGGCCTGCTGATTTCTGTGATTGGCGTGGCGGAGATCGTGTCCTCGTTTGCGGAGATGGGAAAATGGATGGCAGCGGTGGCGGCAGGAATGGGAAACCTGACCTTTTTCCTGGTGGATATTCTGCTGTCCAGGATGAAGGGAATGCTGCAGTGATGGAAAAAACCTGGTATCTGTATATGATCCGGTGCGGGGACGGAACCCTCTATACCGGGATCACCGATGACGTGCAGCGGCGCTTTGCCATGCATCAGAATGGAAAAGGTGCCAAATACACCCGCGGCAGGGGACCGCTGACCCTGGTGTATCAGATAGAATGCGGAAGCCGGTCTGAGGCGCTGAAAGCCGAGATCCGGGTAAAAGCCCTGAAAAAACAGGAAAAAATCATGCTTTACGAAGGAAGGATCACCATATGACCTATGCAGAAGTCAGACAGAATGCCAGAGGAAAGATGGGACCGTGCCATGCGTGTCCGGTGTGTGACGGTGCTGCCTGCAGAAATACGATTCCAGGGCCCGGTGCCAAAGGAAGCGGAACAGTCTTTCGGAGAAACTATCAGGCGTGGCAGGACATTCTGCTGAATATGGATACCATTTTCCCCTACGGCAAGACGGACACCCGCTTTTCGTTCTTTGGCCAGGAAATGTCCCTGCCCGTCTTTGCAGCGCCCATCGGCGCTGTGGGGAATCACTACGGCAGCCTCCTCCAGGAGGAGGAATATGACCGGATGTTGGTTTCCGGCTGCCGCAAGGCAGGCATTGCAGCATTCACCGGGGATGGCCTCCAGGACAGGTTTTTCTCCGCAGGTGTTCAGGCAATGCAGAATGAGGGCTTTGCAGTTCCCACAGTAAAACCATGGAACCGGGACCTGGTGTTCTCCAAGATCGAAGAAGCCAAAAAGGCCGGCGCCTCTGTAATGGCCATGGACATCGACGCTTCCGGTCTGCCGTTTCTGCGCAATACAAACCCTCCCAGCGGCAGCAAAACCGTGGAGGAACTGCGGGAAATTATCGAATTCGCCGGAGTTCCGTTCATTTTGAAAGGGATCATGACGGTTAAAGGAGCACAAAAGGCAATGGAGGCCGGTGCTTCCGGAATTATTGTCTCCAATCACGGCGGACGGGTACTGGATCATACCCCTGCTACGGCCTGGGTCCTGCCGGAGATTGCCGACGCAGTACACGGCAGCATGACCGTTCTGGTGGATGGGGGCATACGGACGGGTGCGGATGTATTCAAGGCCATTGCCCTGGGGGCAGACGGGGTGTTGATCGGCAGACCCATGGTAACCGCTGTCTACGGTGCCGGGGAAGAGGGGATCGGGGTGTATTGCAGGCAGATTGCAGACGAACTGCGGGATGTGATGTCCATGTGCGGTGCCCATCGTCTGAAGGAGATCACCCGGGACATGATCTACGTCCATAGATAGGATTGCATTGCCGTTTGCAAACCAGTATTCTTTTTCGAAAAACGTCGAAAACCCCCTTGACAAACGAGGCGGGATTTGATAAGATATCCGAGCGCTGAGGGCGGCACAACAGAAATTTGAAAAACCGATTAAGAAACGGTTGACAAAAGGAAAAATGTGTGATAAAATACCTCA
>JAQXVF010000048.1 GCA_029224785.1 Bacillota bacterium | reverse complement strand
GGTGAACATGGAACCCCAGCCGTCGATGTGGATCACATCCGCGGACATGCCGAACTCGGCCATGCGGTCCACGGTTTCCTCCACCTCCTGGCGGGTCATGTAGCTCATCTTGGACATCCAGAAACCGAAGGCCCATCTGGGAATCATGGGGGACCTGCCGGTCAGCGCCGTGTACTGTTCCAGAATTCCCCGATAATCCCGGTTGCAGATCATATAGTAGTCCAGGTAGGGATCCTCGGACTCCATGGTGTAGGACACCCCGGAATCGGCGCCCATATTGAAATGGGTGCGGCTGAAGGTGTTGAGGAAAACACTGTAGCCCGCGGAGCTCATGAAGTAGGGCATGCCCTTGTAGGATACATCGGAATTGGTGGAGCCTGCATCCCGCTGCCATACCGTAATCTTCTGCCCCCGCTTGTTGAAGGAGGTGAACTTCTCCCCGAAGCCGTAGAAGGCTTCGTCGCAGTGCAGATACATGGTTTCGTAGGTGTGGCAGACGTTTCCGTCATCATCCAGAGCAAAGCCGACAGGAAGAGACTTGTAGCGCTGATCCACATTGAAATCCTTGATCTGCTCCCCGGTGAGCCGCTTCCCGTCCAGGTAGACGGTCATCTCCCAGGGAATCTTCCGGAAACGCAGCTCCAGACGCTCTGTCCGGGCCGTAACAAAGGTATCATCCTCACAGACGGTCACATTTCCTTGCTCCGGGAAGGAAAATACGGAGTTGCCGCAGTTTTCTACGCCCTCGGGGAGCATGGTGAAGCGGAATACCGTATCCTCCGGGAAGGAAACCCGGATAATCGTCCGCCTGCCCCGGAAGGTCACGGTTTCAAAGGTGACTCCGTGGGGCTCCGGCTGGTAGGCCTGGATGGCGTTTACAAAGTCCTTATGCCCCTGGGAGGTGAAGTGGCAGTATCCTTTCTCAATAATCAGAGAATCCGCTGTCCCTGCCTCCGGTTGATAGCCTGTTTTTCCATGATGGTCAACCTGAATCATTGGTTTCCCCCCTGTGTAGAAGTATGTCTATAGTATATTCACAATTCGACAAAATTTCTTTGCAATCTTAAAGGATAATTGTTCTTTTTGTACTCTCACAGGGAAGCTGCGGCATCCACCCAGGCGCCCTGATCCACCGTCTGCCAAGGCTCTCCGTTGACCACCACGCTGCGAACCGGCCGGTCGGAGTAGATCCGAAGCCCGGTCACGGGCACACCGTCACAGGTAACCGTTACGGTATCGCCGGAGCGCTTCGCGCGGATTTCCCCGCACACGCCGTCGTCGTAATAGCGCTGCTGCAGGCAATCCGTCAGATTCATGACAAAGGTCAGATCCTTGAAGTTCTCGTCGGCAATGTGATCCGGCGCGGTCTTCAGCATAAACAATCCTCTGTTCTCCCGCAGGTAGCGGGGAACGGCGTCAATGGCCCACTGACGGACATCCCAGCCACCCGCGACTCTGCGATGGTTTTCCAGATCGACCCAGCTGCCCTCCGGCAGATAAACGGGGTGATTCTTCCGGTCGAACACGGGGGCAACCAGCATGGCCTCGCCCAGCATATACTGATTGGCGATGTCCCGTACATTCCGGTCCTCCGGGTACTCCAGCAGCATGGCCCGCATCATGGGAATGCCGGAATAATGGGTCTCGTAGGCGGTGCTGTACAGGTAGGGCAGCAGGCGGTAGCGGTACTTGTTGATCTTCAGGAACGCCGCCTGGGCGGTCTCGGAGTAGCACCAGGGCTCTCTGGGGGTGGACTGGCCGTGGCTGCGGCTCAGGGGGCTCATCAGGCCCAGCTGCACGGAGCGGATGTACTCCTCATCCTCCGGCAGGGTCCGCTGGCCCTCATAATCGCAGGTGTAGAAGCCGCCAATGTCGAAGCCCCAGAAGGACACGCCGGAAATGCCCATGCTCAGGCCGCCCCGGAGCAGCGCGGAGTTGTTGTTGATTGCCGCGGAGGAGTCTCCCGCCCAGTTGGCGGGGTAATTCTGGCTGCCCATGTAGCCGCTGCGGCCCCAGAGCAGGGCCTTCTGACCCATCTCCTCCTTGGCCTTCCGGGAAGCTTCGTAAATGGTTCTGGCGTAGAGCAGGGGGTACTTGTTGTGGGCCTCCTTGCCGGTGGAGCCGTCATAGAGCACCGCCTCCTCGGGAATCTCCTCGGAGAAGTCGGTTTTGATGACGCCCACACCCATCCGCATCAGTCTGCCGATGCGTTCATTCATGTATTCCACCAGTTCGGGATTGCTGAAGTCCAGAGCCGCCACCCGCATACCGGCATCGCCCTCGCCGGGCATAAAGGTGCAGACCTCGCCGTCCCGGTTCTTCACCAGGAAGCCCCGCTCCTTCATAATCTGGAACTGGTAGGTTTCCCGGGGGACAGTGCCGGGGGTTTCGGATTCGAATCTCCTCAGGGACACGGGTACATAGGGGAACATCCACAGGGAAAGGTGGATGCCTTTTTCCGCCAGATTCCGGATCATGCCCTCGGGATCCGGGAACCGCTTCTCGTCAAAGGTCAGAAGCTCCGTCTTCCCACCGGTGAAGAAGGAGTCCCAGGCATCGATGTGAATCACATCCACGGACATACCGAATTTGGCCATATTGTCCACGGTTTCCTCCAGCTCCTGCCGGGACATATAGCTCATCTTGGACATCCAGAAGCCGAAGGCCCACCGG
>JAQXVF010000047.1 GCA_029224785.1 Bacillota bacterium | reverse complement strand
TACACCGGCTGGAAGCAGATCAGCGCCAAGTGGTACTATTTCGACAGCAACGGCGTGGCCCTGACCGGGTGGCAGAAGGTGAACAGCAAATGGTACTACATGGATGCAAACGGCGTGATGCAGACCGGGTGGAAGCAGATCTCCGGAAAGTGGTATTACTTTAATGCCGGCGGCGACATGAAGACCGGCTGGCTGCAGCAGGGCTCTACCTGGTACTACTTAAAGTCCGACGGTTCCATGGCCTGTAACGAGACCCTGACCATCAACGGAAAGACCTACAAATTCAGCTCCACCGGCGCGTGGATCCAATAAACAAGCAAGCGGCAGCCGATCGGCTGCTGATATGCCCCCCTGTCAAGTAGACAGGGAAAAACAAAAGCATGCTTTTTGGGAGGTGGTCTCTGCAATCGCAGAGACCACCTTTTTATGCAGCAGCATTCCGCCTTGTGGGGACCTTCCGCAACAGCGGCTATCAATTTGGCATCTGGTACGACATGGTCTGGATGGAGAAAAGCATCGGAAATCACCAACCGCATCCGGAAACGGTGCAATTCGGCCAGTGGACCGTCTCGGAGGAGCCCCGATAACCCGGTTTCCTCCCATGAGGCATATCGAAATCAAACGGCAACCCCCGTCCGGCTTTCTGCGAAAGCCGGACGGGGGTTTTCTTCCTTCGTTCAGGCAGTTACCCTTTTCCCTCTTTTTGCCGCTGGGCAATTTCCGGGATGCTGCCCACACCATCCAGGACCACCGTGGGTCGATAGGCAAAGGTATCCACGGTTTCCCGGGTGGACACCCCGGAAAGCACCAGAACCGTGGACATTCCGCATTCCATCCCCGAGATCACATCCGTGTCCATGCGGTCTCCTACCATCACAGCCTCCGCCGAGTGGCAGCCCAGAAGATTCAGGCCGGTACGCATCATCAGGGGATTGGGTTTTCCGCAGAAATAGGCCTGTTTTCCGGTGGCCAGCTCGATGGGCGCCACCAGTGCCCGGCAGGCAGGCGCGATCCCGTGTTCGATGGGTCCGGTCAGATCCGAATTCGCGCCGATGAGCTTTGCGCCGCCGCGCACCAGATTGGTTGCCTTGGTCAGGGTGTCCAGGGAATAGCTCTTCCCCTCCCCCATGACCACATAATCCGGATTGACATCGTTCATGGTAATGCCTGCATTGTACAGTGCGTTCAGCAGCCCCGCCTCTCCGATGGCGTACACTGAGCAGCCCGGGGCCTGTTCTTTCAGAAAGGCCGCTGTGGCCAGAGCGCTGGTGTAAAAATGCTCCTCCGACACATCCAGCCCCATACGGGCCAGCTTCTGCTGCAGCTCTCTGGGGGTATAGCCGCTGTTGTTGGTCAGAAACAGAAATTCCTTCTTCTCCCTGTGAAGCCAGTCAATAAACTCCGATGCCCCGGGCAGTACCCGGTTCCCATGGTAGATCACCCCGTCCATATCACAAATGAACCCCTTTTTCTCCTGAAAATCGATCATACGATTCTTCCTTTCTCCTGTTTTCTTGAGATTCCAACTGATTCTATACATAGGATATTACCGTTTCTTTGTAAAATCAGAAACCGCAGCCGCGTAAATTCTTTGTAAACCTCCCATGTCTTTCTCCTTCCCACGGGCTGTAGGCCGGATATCCCGTTGTTTTTCCGAATTCTCCCTTTTACCGTTGAAAAACAGCTGGTTTTATGGTAGAATATACGCTTAAAAGGAAAATATTACCAGTTTTGGAAGGATTTCCGTACCCCGGATCTGTTTCCACACAGGGAGGATAATCACCATGTTGGAAAACTATACCGCCACCGTTGCGATTTTATGTATGGCACTCATTGTCCTTGGAGTCCTGGTCTTTGAAAATGCCCGGATGGACACCATGACAAAGCACCGGTTTTATCGCACCTGCTCGCTGTTGATTCTGTCTACCCTTGCCGAGTGGGCAGCCGTTGTCCTCAACGGCGCGCCGGAATGGACCCGGAACTTCCATGGTCTGGTCAAAAGTATGGACTATATCGTCACTCCCATCTCCGGAGTGTACTTCGCCTCCATGATCTGGCGGCCCACCAACAAGAGATTCCACCTCGCCCTGTGTGTCGTAATGGCCGTCAATGCACTTCTGGCTCTGATTTCTAACGTTACAGGCTGGTTGTTTTATCTGGATCAGGAAAACTACTATCACCATGGTCCCCTCTATTTTGTGTATGCCGCCGTATACTGCATGACGCTTGCCTGTGTTCTCCTCTCCTTCCGGGCATACAGCCGGGAATTCAAGCGGAAAAACAAGATCTCCCTGTACGCAGTCATTATGATGGTCTGTCTGGGCATCCTCCTGCAGGAGCTTGGAGGCTGGCAGATCCGCACCACCTGCCTGTCCCTTGCCTTCGGTACCATCCTTCTGTTTATCCATTACAGCGAGTTTTCCCAGCAGCGAAGCGACGACAGCCTGTCCCACCAGAAGATTCTGATTGAAACCGATGCTCTGACCGGAATGAGCAGCCGGTATGCCTACACCGAAACCCTGCGGGAATTCGCCCAAAGCGAATCGCTTCCCCGGGATCTGGTGGTGTTTTTCATCGATGTGAACGGTTTGAAATTCATCAACGACACCATGGGTCACAGCGCAGGCGACGAGCTGATCTGTGGTGCCGCCCGATGTATCACGGAGGTTTTGGGCAAGTACGGAAGAGCGTTCCGCACCAGCGGCGATGAGTTTGTTGCCGTGACCAGGCTGGACAGGAATCAGATCCCCCAGGTCCGGCACGCTCTTCAGACAGCGGCGGAATCCTGGAGGGGCAACATCGTACACAGTCTGAGTCTTTCCATCGGATACGCAGCCGCAGAAGATCACCCGGAGCTGCCCATTGATAAGCTGGTAAATATGGCTGACAAACAAATGTACGAAAGCAAAGAGGCATACTATCAGCATGTGGGGCTGGACCGGCGCCGTACCGCCGGAGCCTGCCCGTCAGATGAGGATGCCTGACAAAACACCTGAAAAAGACGGTTAGGTTTCACTGCCTTGCCGTCTTTTGTTTTGGGGTCGCCTTGCGGGAATTGCATATCCCCTGCCTGTTGCGTCCGCTACACCGACAATACAACCAATGGTTGCAAAAAAATTCTACCAAATAGACGGATGGTTGGTGGATTTCTCTTTCTGCTGATGGTATAATGGGGGGCATTCCAAAGGAAGGGAGACAGGAAAATGGAGATCCGCTTGGGAACAAACATTCGCCGCCTTCGGAAAGAGGCAGGACTGACCCAGGAGCAGCTTGCGGAGGCCATGGGCGTCACCACCGGTGCCGTTTACAAATGGGAGGCCGGAAAGGCATCCCCGGAGCTGGAAATGCTGGTAGACATTGCAGAGTTCTTTGAAACCTCCGTGGATGTGCTGCTGGATTACGGCTGGCAGAAGCAGGGTATGGGAGAGACTGCGGAAACGCTGAACCGCCTCTCTAAGGAAAAGCGGCTGGAGGAAGGGATGCGCTATGCGGAAAAGGCCCTGCAGAAATATCCCAACAGCTTTGATGTGGTCTTAAAAAGCGCGGAGATCTTCTTTTTGACCATGGATCCCAAGAAAATGCCCAGAACTGTGGAGCTGTATGAAAAAGCGCTCCAACTCATCGATCAGAATGCCGATGACGAGATCAGTGCCGTGACCATTCAGAACCGGATTGCCTCCTGTTACTGCTGCATGGGCCGGATGGAGGAGGCCATCAAGCTGCTCAAAATGAACAACGGGGGCAAGCGTAACAATAGCCTGATCGGTCTGATCCTGTCCCAGATACCGGGAAGAGCGGAGGAAGCCCTGCGGTATCTGTCCGATGCCCTTCTTGCGTGCTACAGTCAGCTTTTCAATGTCTGTGTCGGCTATGCCAATGCCTATGGCGCGCTGGGAAAGTACGATGAGATCACCGAGCTGGTCCTGCTGCTTCAGCAGTTTGGCCAAGGGCTTCGGGATCCTGCCGCGGTAAGCTGGATGGACCGGGAGGATGTCCCTTTGTTTCTGATTCTCGCGGAAATGGATCTCCTTCGGGGAAATGAACAGGGTGCCTATGACTGGCTGGTGAGGGCACGGAAAACCGCCCTGAAATTCGACGCCGCCCCGGATTATCGTGCCGGCACCGGTATGAAGCTTTATCACGGAAGCGACCAGGGTGTCTGCTATGATGACATGGGAGATACCGCCATGGCCATCATCGAGAACCATCTGGCTGACGAAAAAACAGGAAAAGCCCTGCGTCCCATCTGGTGCAGGATCTTGCTGGAAGAAAAGAAGGAGGAAGCTGCAAAATGAAAGAAAACGCATCGATTCGGCCATATACCCGACAGTTCTACCGGGGAAACGGATGGCTTCTTGTCCTGGCGATGGTGCAGACGTTACTGCTGACGGCAGCGAATATTCTGATCTCCTGGCTGATCCAGCAGATCATTGACCTGACCACCGGCGCGGACGTAGGCTTTACCCTCCTGCAATTGGTTCTTCTCTCCCTCGCTGGTCTGGGCCTGGAGGTTCTTGCCTTTGTCTTTGCCTATTTCTCCAGGCCCCGGTTCATCGCCAGGGGAATCGGCCAGTACAAGGACTACGTCTTTGCTCAGATCTGCAGGAAAGGGATCTCGGCATTCTCCGGGGAAAGCTCCTCCCTGTACATTTCCGCCCTCTCCAACGATGCCGCCTCCATCGAAACCAATTATCTGACAAATATCTTTGTGATCGCAACCAACTCCGTCCTGTGTGCAGGTGCCCTGGCCATGATGTTCTGGTACAGCCCGCTGCTGACGATCCTCTCTGTAGGGCTTTCGGTACTTCCGCTGCTGGCCTCCCTTTCCACCGGGAACCTGGTGGCAAAGGCGGAAAAACAGGTTTCCGACCGGAACGATGCCTACATGACCACCCTGAAGGACAGTCTGTTGGGCTTCTCCGTCATCAAATCCTTCCGTGCTGAGGCGCAGATGTGCCGCCTGTTTGCCGAAAAAGTCCGGGAAGTGTCCGATGCCAAGTGTCTCCGGGGAAAAATGTCGGTTCTGGTGCAATTGGTCGCCAATTGCGCAGGCACCATCGTCCAGTTCGGCGTGTTCCTCATCGGCGCCTATCTGGCCCTGACCGGCTACGGTCTGTCCGCCGGTACGGTGCTGGTCTTCGTACAGCTCCTGAATTTCGTGATCCAGCCCGTGGGCACCATTCCCCAGGCAGTGGCTGAGTGCAGGGCCGCCCGGGCGCTGATTCAGAAGGCCGCCAACGCCCTTTCTGAAAACCTCCGGGAAGAGGGGCAGGTCATCAAGGCCGGACTGGACAGGGGGATCACCCTGCAGGATCTTTCCTACGCCTATGAGCCGGAGAAACCCATCCTGCAAAACGTGAACATGACCTTCCAGACCGGAAAAAGCTATGCCCTCGTCGGTGCCTCCGGCAGCGGCAAGAGCACCATGCTGAATCTTCTGATGGCCTCCGATCCCCGTTACTCCGGCTCCATCCGCTTCGACGAGGCCGAGCTGCGGACGCTGAGCAGTGCGTCTCTGTATGAGATGGTATCCGTCATCCAGCAGAACGTATTTGTGTTCAATGCCTCCATCCGGGACAACATCACCCTGTTTTCCGACTTCCCCAGAGAAGACGTGGACCGTGCCATCCGGCAGTCCGGCCTGTCTTCGCTGATCGAGGCCCGGGGAGAGGACTATCTGTGCGGTGAAAACGGAAACGGACTGTCCGGCGGAGAAAAGCAGCGGATCTCCATTGCCCGGAGTCTGCTTCGAAAATCGCAGGTGCTGCTGGCAGACGAAGCCACCGCCGCCCTGGATGCCCAGACCGCGTATCAGGTTTCCTCCGCCATTCTGGATTTGGAGGGTCTGACCCGGATCGTGGTCACCCATGCTTTGGACGAATCCCTGCTAAGTCGCTACGACTGCATCCTGACCCTGAAAAACGGACAGATTGCGGAGGCAGGCACCTTCCGGGAGCTGATGGAAAAGAAGGGCTTCTTCTATTCCCTGTACACCGTGGCCCAGTAATCGGCAGCAGATGCAGGAGGTCCTATGTACAGCAGTATCAAAAAAACGCGCTTTCCGGCGTTCCCTATACGTTTTGCGCATACAGAGGCCGCCGGTTCTCTGCTTCCATATGAAAAAAGACCCGAAAGCTCTTGCTTTCGAGTCTTTTTGAAGTGTTTTGACAATAATGATTCTATTTAATTCGAAAAAGCCTTAATTCCAACTTGCTGAACATAATGTAACAGCCGCTTCAATCACGAAGCGGCTGTTGTTAATTGTTTTACAGATAGAATTTGCTTACTTCCGCGATGGAGAGATGTTCAAGATTCTACTATAATTTTAGCATCAATTAGTGAGAATACAGAATCATAGACATCGTTCGACATTGGATAATGCGGAATCCAAAATTCATACAATTTCCTCAATGGCTCCGAATCTCCATAAATGCTTTTGGTATGTTCATAAGCAAAGGTATTTGCATCAACTTCATATGGTTGCCCGAGATAAAGATTTACCAAATAATCTTCTTCGCCATCCAATTTGCATTGATGATAAACACCATCAATCAATTTATAGCAGGTACCATCAAACATTATAACATATTGAAGACTCTTTTTGATTGCATAATCAAAATTATTTGGGGCAAGATACTGCTCTGCATGCCTTAATTCATGAAATAAGTAAAACAATTTCTCGTAGTCGGGAACATTGTCCAAGTTCGTTTTATTGATAAAAACAGTTTTCGTTGTTATATCAAATATTCCGTTTGCGTTCTCATATCCAGAAGGCATATCGAATGATAGACACACATCAAGACCTTCCTTTTTGCAATACGCATCAAAGTGGCATTCATAATCGAACATATAACTCACCTCCCAATTCATGTTTTTGCGTTGGTGTGGTGCAAACCAGTTAGACAAATTCCAGTTTGTCGAATAGATTGTATCAAATTGCTGTGTAAATATCAACCAATATAGAAAAAGCACGATGGTTTCGTATCAAAACCATCGTGCTGATATGGTCCGAGTGACTGGATTCGAACCAGCGGCCTCTTGAACCCCATTCAAGCGCGATACCAAACTTCGCCACACCCGGATAACCTGCAATCTTTGCTGCCCAATGATAATACCACACTACAGCAAATTTTGCAAGTATTATTTTTCTGTTCGACGAATTATTCGCCGGGATCCTGACGGATGACTTTTCCCAGGTTCCACAGGCGGATCACGCTTTTCTCCGCCTGCGCTTTTTCCTCTTCCCCGTCATACTCCAGATAGATGGTGTGGGCGCCGCATTCTGCGCACTCCACCTGCACATTCCAGCCGCCCTCGTGCATCAGCATACCGTTTCCGCGGCAGCAGGGGCAGCATTCCAGTTCATACAATTCCTCCATGGTGATTCTCCTTATCTGAATTGATTCTTTTCTCTGTCCAACAGATCGACCCGGCAGCACCGGAAGAAATCCGGAGCCAGTTCCGGCAGGTATTTTTCAATAGCTGCGATGATCTGGGCGGGATTCAGGGTGGGATTCTGACAGCATACCGTGGCGTGCAGAATCAGCTCCCCGAAGGCTCCTGTCTCCATGGACCTTTCCCGGATCATGGACGCAATGTTCTGCACGGTGACACCGTTTCTGTTTTTCTTCTCCACATTCAGCTCCGGCTGATCCAGCAGGGTCAGGATCGCCTCCCCTGCCCCGGCCGGCACACCGCCGTCGTACTCCAAAACCACATCACAGTTCAGATAGCACAAATCCCGGAGCTTTCTCCCGTCTGCGTATGCCCGAAGAACCCGCACTCCCTCCACCAAAGCGGCATTCAGCCGGGAGATCAGTTCTTCCTCCTCCGGGATCGGACACTCCAGATCGAAATCCAGCAGCTCGCACCGGCTCTCCACACCCACAGAAAGGGGCAGCGCAATGGAAACCGACGGTCTGGGATTGAAGCCCTGGGTATGGGTCAGGGGCAGCCCCGCCCGCTTGAAGGCCCGCTGGAACAGGCGCATCAGATCCAGGTGGGAGATCCACACCGCGTTTCCCGTTTTTTCAAAAAGGAGTCTATGCATCACAGGGCACCTCCTTCAGCAGGCAGTTGGCGCCGCAGCCCGAGCAGCCATGGCGGCAGTCCGGCGTCACCAGCCCCCGGTAGGCCCGCTGGCGCTCCCTCCACAGGAAATCCCGGCTGACGCCTACATCAATGGTATCCCAGGGGAGCACCTGCTCCTGCCCAAATCCCCGGGTGGTATAGAAGGATGGATCCACACCGCAGGCACGGAAGGCATCCTGCCACAGATCATACCGAAAATACTCGTCCCATCCGTCCAGCCGGGCACCGTGCTCCACTGCGTATTCGATTACCGGGCCCAGCCGGCGGTCCCCTCTTGCCATCACCGCCTCCAGGCAGCTCAGATCCGGGGCATGATAGTCATACTCAATGGACTTGGAATAGAAGTGCTCCTTCAGCAGCTTGCAGCGCCGCAGATACTCCTGAGGCGTGATCTGCTGCTCCCATTGGAAGGGCGTATGGGGCTTTGGCACGAAAAAGGCCGTGGCCACATGGACCCGAAGTCCCCGTTTTTTGTTGATCCCGTGCTCCTTCCAGGCACAAATGATCTTGTACACCAGGTCGGCAATGCCCAGCACATCCTCGTCCGTTTCCGTAGGCAGTCCCAGCATGAAATACAGCTTCACATTGCTCCATCCCCCGGCAAAGGCGGTGGCGCAGCTTGTCAGGATCTCTTCCTCGGTCAGATTCTTGTTGATCACATCCCGCAGTCTCTGAGTCCCCGCTTCCGGAGCAAAGGTCAGGCCGCTTTTCCGCAGGGTCTGCAGTTTCTGCATCAGTTCCCGGGAGAAATTGTCCGCCCGGAGGGAGGGCACCGACAGGCTGATCTTGTGTTCCTCACAATAGGGGATCAGCGCATCTGTCAGCGCCTTCAGCTCCCGGTAGTCCGATGTGGAAAGGCTGGACAGCGTCAGTTCATTAAAGCCGGAATCCTCCAGCATGGCCTTGGCCTGCCGGAATTGGGTATCCGCCCGCCTCTTGCGGACCGGACGGTAAGTAAACCCGGCCTGACAGAAGCGGCAGCCCCGGATGCAGCCCCGGAACAGCTCCAGGTTCCCCCGGTCATGGACGATCTCCGTGGAGGGAACGACCATTTTCGTGGGGAAATAGGCGTGATCCAGATCCTCGATGATCCGCTTGGTCACCTTTTCCGGCGCGCCCTCCTCCGGAACAATCCGGAGCAGGGTACCTTCCTCCCCGTACTCATGGCGGTAGAGTCCCGGAACATAGACCCCCGGAATCTTCGCCGCCTCCCGCAGGAAATCCTCCTTGCTCCAATCTTCCGCCTTGGCTCGATCATACAGCCGCAGGATCTCCGGAGTGATCTCCTCCCCCTCGCCCAGGCTGAAAAAGTCCACAAAGTCCGCAAGAGGCTCCGGGTTGTACACGCAGACGCCTCCGGCAAACACCATATTCTTCAGGCCCTTGCGGTCCTCCTTATGAAGCGGGATCTGTGCCAGGCGGAGCATATTGAGAATGTTGGAATAGGACATTTCATAGCCGATGGTAAATGCCACCAGATCAAAGTCCTTCACCGGCTCCTGGCTTTCCAGGGCCCGCAGGGGCAGATTGTGGGTTTTCATTGCCTCTTCCATATCGCCCCAGGGGGCAAATACCCGCTGGCACCAGACGCCTTCCATCTCGTTCATGACCCCGTACAGGATCCGCATGCCCACATTGGACATACCGATCTCGTAGGTATCCGGGAAGCAGAACGCCACCCGTACCCGAACATCCGCCGGGTCCTTTTGGATCTCATTGTACTCTCCGCCGGTGTACCGTGCCGGTTTCTGCACAGTGGGGAGAATTCTCTGCAGTAATTCCGTCATATCCAAACTCCATCTTCAAAATCAGGTCTATTGTAACCTTTCAGACCCTTCTTTGCAAGTTCTTTTTGCCCACAGGGAGCGGAAAACAAAGAGAAGTGCAATCAGCGGCAGCAGTTTCGCCTGCAATCTGACAAATCCTGCCATTGCCAGCAGGAGAAGCACACCGGTAGTGCCCATATTCACAACGCGAAACGCTGCCTCCGCCGCTTTTTCCGGAAGAAGAAGCAGCAGGAAATTCCGCAGCGCCCGCCCGCCGTCCAGAGGAAATACCGGCAGCAGATTCAACGCCGCCTGCAGCAATGCGCAGACCGCCAGCCGGGGAAAGGTTCTGGCAAAAAGCAGCAGAAAAAGCTCTCCCACCGGGCCTGCCAGACTGCACGCAAGGGCCTGCCCCGGCATCAGCGGATCGGACTCCATGGCGATCCCGGAGGCACGGATGGTGATTTTCCGGATGCCTCCCCCAAAGGCCCGGACCGCAAGACCATGGCAGGCCTCGTGAAAGGCCGCTGCTGCCCCTGCCGCCAGCCACCAGCGCAGGGGCAGCAGCAGCACCAGTGCCGCCCCCAGGATGCAGGCATCGGCCTTAATCTCCCACTGTGTTTTTTGCTTCATTGACGATCTCCTGGCAGAATGCAAGCACTGCCGAGTCCAGCGGATGGCCCTGCCGCAGCTCCCCGGCAAAGGATTCCAGGGCTGTGCCGGGGATCAGAGAATCCCGCAGCGCCAGGATTCTCTCCCGGCTCCGGGGCATCCACAGCCCGGCGGCCAGAAGCAGGACCAGTACCCATGCCCAGCCCCGGAAAACAGGATGCTTCTTGTTCGGCTTAGGTCCATAATAAATGGTGTATCCCATTTCGGTCCCCCCTCCCCAAAGCATACGGCCGGAGGACACGCTTTATGCGCCGCAAAAAACAGCCCCGAAGGGCTGTTTTTACAGTTCTGTCAGAAAAAAACGGTCCATGGTGCTGTGAACGCACCCGGCAGGCCGGGGGATCTCCCGGAATCCCGTCTTTTCATACAGATGGATGGCCGCTTTCAGCACCGAATGCGTCTCCAGATACATCAGCCGGTACCCTGCCGCTTTGGCCTGTGTTTTCACCCAAACCACCAGTTCATAGCCGTACCCCCGTCCTTTGACCTCGTCTGTCAGGTACAGCTTCTGCAGCTCTGCGCAGTTTTCCCGGTCAGGGTACTCCGCAAATCCCACACCGCCCACAACAGTGCCGTCCTCCCCGGTCATCACATAGTAACCTCTGCCGCTGCGCGAAGCGCAGAAACGGCTCAGATGGTCCAGGCAGGGATCAAAATAGGCGGTTCCCGGGATATCCAGGCCAACCTTCCGCAGGTTGGTGCGGACGATCTGCGCCATCGCGGCGTCATCTTCCATGGTAATGGGTCGAATCTGCATTTCCGCACCTCCGTTTCATTCTGCCGGGTCCATATCCAGTCCCAGTTCTCTGGGCAGGAACCGAGGGCAGACGCTCTCCGATGTGGTGATCACCGAGGCAGCCAGATGGGCACCGATCTCGCAGGCCTGTCCCAGGGTCTTTCCGTAGGTCAGTCCGATGGTCGTGCCGGCGCAGAACGCATCTCCCGCCCCGGTGGTGTCTTTGACATCCACCTTTCGCGCCGGGCAGAAGCCGTGGTCTCCCTGCATATCCGCGTAGACCGCACCTTTTCCTCCCATGGTCACGATCATCCGGGGAATTCGGGCAGCCATGACCTTTTCCGCCAGAATCGACTCCATTTCCGGCGGCTCTTTTCCGGAATAGTCATCGGAAAACAGCATTCCGGCCTCCTGAAGGTTGCAGATAAAGCAATCCATCTGCTGAAGAAAATCCCGCCGATGCTGGGCTATGCTCATGTTGGACACCAGGGCATACACCGGAATCCGGAACTTCCCCGCCAGCCGTATGACCCGTTTGACAATCTCCTTTTCCATATCCAGCTCCAGCACCACGCTGTCCGCCTGGGAGAAGATTTCCTCCCCCTGTTCATCCAGAATATCCCCGATCACTTTCAGACTGGGACGCTTGGAAATGGAAGCGTACACATCTCCGCTGCTGTCAAACACCGCAAGCCAGGTGCCCATGCCGTTTGGAACGGTGCGGATATACCGGGTGTTCACCTTGTGATCGTTGAGCTTCCGCAGTACGTCCATGCCCTCGCCGGAGTCATCCACCAGACTGACAAAGGTGGGCCGAAGCTCCACATTGGCAATGTCCTCCGCCACATTCCGGGAAACACCGCCGTGGATGTGTTCCACGCGGCCCACATTTCTTCCTGTGGGGAGAAACACCCCGTCCGGATATCCTTTGATATCCACAAAGACCGCCCCGAGAACCACAATTCCCACAATTCCGCCTCCCTGTCTCTCTTTTGTATGATCTGCCCTTTTTGTCCGGTTTCCCCGGGATGCAGCTATTATACCATGCCGGAGCCGTTTTTCAAGAAAGAAAAAATCGGACCGGCACAGCCGGTCCGGAAATCATGCAGCCCGTTCTTCGATGAGATCGTTTCTTCCGAACTGCACTTTGTGATAGTATAGCGCCTCCAGCGCAGAGCACAGCAGCCAGCCCGCCGGGTATCCCAGCGCGATAGGGATCACCGTGTTGGAAATATAGTGGGACATGACATACAGGTAGCACTGGCGGAACAGCACAAAGGAGCAAAGCATGATGATCATGGGTGCCTTGCTGTTTCCCGCGCCTCGCAGTGCGCCTGCCAGGATCTGGTTTACACAGCACAGAACGTAAAACGGTGTCAGAATATGCAGGAACAGTGTCCCATAGGTGACCACCTGGGGGTCCTGGTTGAAGATTCGCACCAGCACCGGGGCCAGAAGCATTACAAAGACGCTGATGCATACGGTGGTACAGACCGCCATCAGCAGGGAGGTTCTCACCCCCGCCTTGGCACGGTCCACCTTTTTTGCGCCCAGATTCTGACCGATAAAGGTGGTGGCCCCCAGAGAGATGGCCTGCATGGGCAGCATCACAAGCTGGTCGATCTTCGCATAGGCCGTCCAGCCGCCCATGCACGCGGTGCCGAACTGGTTGATATAGGACTGGACGAACACATTGGAAAACGAGGTCACCGCCATCTGCAGCGCAGCCGGAATGCCCACCCGGATGATCTTCCACAGCACATCCATGTGCAGCCGGATCCTCCCCGGGAAAAGGCGGATGCAGGAATCTGTCCGCAGCATCACCGCCATCACCAGCACCGCAGACACGCCCTGGGAAGCGACGGTGGCATAGGCAACCCCCCGGACGCCCATATGGAAGCCCAGAACAAACAGCAGATCCAGCACGATGTTCAGGCAGGCAGAGAAGATCAGGAAATAGAACGGCCGCCGGGAATCGCCGACGGCACGGAGGACGCCGGCGCACATATTGTACACCATCAGCCCGATCATGCCGGAAAAATAGATCGTCAGATATGCCTTGGACTCCGGATAAACCTCCTCCGGGGTTTTCATCATGTGCAGCATGGCAGGGGTCATCAGGATCCCCACCGCCGTAAATACGATGGCCAGCAGGAAGGTCATGGCCATGCTGGTATGGACAGTCTGACTGACCTTCTTCTCATTTTTTGCCCCATAGTACTGGGAGATCACCACACCGGCACCGCTGGCAAGACCCATGAAAATGCCGATCAGCATATTGATGATGGGGCCAACGGTACCTACCGCGGAAAAAGCCTCATTGCTTACATAGTTTCCCACCACCCAGGTATCCACCATGTTGTAGAGCTGCTGGAAGATATTCCCGATGAGCAGGGGAAACGCAAAACGGACAATGCCCCGGAAAATGCTCCCCTCCGTCATATCCACGTCGTGGCGCTTTCCGGATCCAAAATGATTCATGTTTGTTCAACCTCTGTTTCTATGCCGGAGCCTCCGGCTGAATGTCTATGCTTTTCGGTGGTCGCCCCGGGCAGCACTGCGGAACCCGATCTCCGTACCCCGGAAAATCCGGACGTAGTTCATCCGGTGGACATAGGCGATCACCGCCGTGCCCACCAGCAAAATAGCCGCCAGCAGGAGACTGCGGTGGACAATCCCCATCCAAATAGGAACGATGGTAATGGTTGCCGTGGTCCCTGCCACGATGTAATCCGTCAGCAGCGTCACCGCAACAATCACCGCCAGCACAACCAGCGCCAGCTTCCAGTTCAGGGCAAGGGTCATGCCCAGGTAGGAGGCAAAGCCCTTGCCTCCGTGAAACCGGAGATAAAAGGGAAACACATGACCCAGTACCGCGCAGATCCCCGCCACTGCGCCAAGGTAAGGAACCTCCGGCAGCAGTGTTCTGGCTGCCCACACGCACAGGGCGGCCTTTCCGATGTCATGGACCGCCACCAGGATACCTGCCCACCATCCCAGAAGGATCACCGTATTGGATGCGCCCAGATTGCCGCTTCCGCCGGCTCTGGCATCCACCTTCCGAAGCCGGAACAGATACAGCGCCATATTGGAGCAACCCACCAGATAGGACAAAATTCCGGTCAGTACATAAATCATGGCGTTTCTTCCTTTCTCTTTCTTACAGCAGGAGCACGCCTGCCTCCTCACAGGCCCGGACCGTTTCCGGATCCCAGATGCTGGACTGCACCTGGCCGATGTGTGCGCATCCCAGCAGCAGCATACACAGCCGGGACTGTCCGATGCCGCCGCCGATGGTCAGGGGCAGCTTCCCCTCCAGCAGCATTTTGTGGAAGGGCAGCTCCCTGCGCTCCTGGCAGCCGGAGATCTCAAGCTGACGGGCCAGAGACTTCTCATCCACTCGGATACCCATGGAGGAGATCTCCAGTGCTCTGTCCAGCACATCGTCCCAGAAGAAGATATCGCAGTTCAGATCCCAGTCGTCATAGTCCGGCGCCCGGCCATCGTGGGGCTTGCCGGAACGAAGAGCGCCGCCGATCTGCAGGATGCAGGCCGTTCTGTGCTCCTTCAGGTAAGCATTTTCCCGCTGGGACGGCAGCAGATCCGGATACCGATCCTCCAGCTCCTGGGTGGTGATAAAGCTCACCTCCGGATCCAGGACCGTGGAAAGCTGTGGAAACCGGACCCGCAGGCGGTCGTTGGTGTCACAGATGGCCCGGACAATGGCTTTGACGATCAGCTTCAGGTAATCCAGATTCCGGTTTTCCCGGGTGATGATCTTCTCCCAGTCCCACTGGTCTACATAGACCGAGTGAACATTGTCCAGTTCCTCGTCTCTGCGGATGGCGTTCATATCGGTGTACAGTCCCTGACCCACGGAAAACCCATAGCGCATCAGGGCATATCGCTTCCACTTGGCCAGAGAATGGACCACCTGGGCATCGGCTCCCACACAGGGCACATCAAAAGTCACCGGACGCTCGTATCCGTTCAGATTGTCGTTCAAGCCGGACTGCTCGGTAACAAACAGCGGTGCGGAAACACGCTTCAAATTCAGCGCGGAGGAAAATTCCTCCTGAAAGGTCTGCTTGATGTAGGCAATGGCCCGCTGGATCTCATATTCGTTCAGCGATGCGCGATAGCCCTGGGGAATAACGGTTTTTTTCATAGGCAACACTCCCTCTTTTTTTCTCTTTCTATTGTAAGCATTTTACGAAAATAATCAAGAAGAAAAGGGCTCCGGTCCGGTCATTCCCGAAGGGTATCTACAGCAGCCAGCGGATCAGCCCGAGAATCCCCCGGGCAAGCAGGCAGCTCATGAGCCCGAAGGCCGTGGGAAGCAGCGCCGCAATGCCGGTCCATTTCAGGCTTCCCGTCTCCTTTCGGATGGTCAGCAGGGTGGTAGCACAGGGCCAATGCATCAGGAAAAACAGGGTGGTGCATACCGCCCGCTCCAGATTCCAGCCGTTCTGCAGCAGGATCTGCCCCACCTGAGCCGTATCCCCCATGGACACCGGGCTTCCTGCCTGGGTGTATGCCATCAGGACAATGGGGATTACGATCTCATTGGCCGGCAGCCCCACAAGAAATGCCAGAAGGATCACTCCATCCAGGCCGAAAAACGCTCCTGCCGGCTGCAGAATCCTGCCAAACTGCAAAAGCAGGCTCTCCCCCTGCCGGGGATAGTTGCCCAGAAGATAAATAATCATCCCCGCCGGGGCTGCGGAGACCACTGCCCTGCCCAGGACGAACAGCGTCCGGTCCACCACCGAGCGGACGATCACATTTCCGATCCGGGGCTTTCGGTAAGGCGGCAGCTCCAGGGTAAACGAGGAGGGCACTCCCCGAAGAAAGGTGACAGTCAGCAGTCTGGTGGCCAGGAAGGTAGCGCCCACACCCAAAAGGATCACCGTCATCAGCAGCAGGGCCGAAAGGACGGAGGCCGGAAAGCCGGTGACGCTGCCGGTGAAAAACAGGGTGATCAGCAGCAAAAGGGCAGGAAACCGGCCGTTGCAGGGCACAAAGCTGTTGGTCAGGATGGCCAGAAGCCGCTCCCTTGGGGAGTCTATGATCCGGCAGCCGGAGACACCGGCGGCGTTGCACCCAAAGCCCATGCACATGGTCAGAGCCTGCTTTCCGCAGGCATGGCAGCACTGGAAAGGCCGATCCAGATTATAGGCAATCCGGGGCAGGACCCCGGCATCTTCCAAAAGCGTGAACAAAGGGAAGAAAATGGCCATGGGCGGCAGCATCACCGATACCACCCAGGTAAGTACCCGATAGATTCCGTCCATCAGCAGTCCCCGAATCTCTGGAGCCATGCCGGACTGCACACATATACGCCGCAGAATCCGTTCCAGCCAGGCAAATCCCGCGCTGAGCCGGTCGGAAATGCCGTTGGCACCCACAATGGTGATCCAGAACACCACCCCAAGCATCAGCAGCATGGCGGCATAGCCGGTTCTTCTGCCGGTGAAAAAGCGGTCTAATCTCCGATCCCCGTCCCGGTATCCAGACTTTGTCCGGGTAACCGCCTCCCGGCAGACGGATTCCGCCAGATGCACCATGGCCTCCGCCGCAAGATCCTTCCGCTTTTTTTCGGGAACGCTCTGCAAAAGGGACCTGCCTTCCTCCACGGCAGCCTGAAGCCCCGGATCCTCCGTTTTCTCCTCTCCCTCCAGCAGCCGCCTGCTTTTCCAGCGGGCATTGGGCAGGTCGGAGGGCAGCATCTGCATCACCAGTGAGATCGCCTGCTCCAGGGGCTGTGCATACGGCACACGAAGCACCTGTCCTCCGGAATATCCCGCCATGGCTTGCTTCAGGGCACTCAGATCCTCTTTCTTCCGGGCATCGGTGGTCACCACCGGCACCCCCAGCCTGCGGGAAAGAACCTCCGGGCAGACACGAATCCCTTTTCGGGCCGCCTCATCCATCAGATTGACGCAAAGAAGCACATTGGGCGTAATCTCCGCCACCTGGATGGCCAGATTCAGATTGCGCTCCAGGCAGGTGGCATCACATACCACCACTACCAGATCCGCCAGCCCCGAACAGAGAAAATCCCGGGCCACCTCTTCCTCCCGGGAATGGGCAAGCAGGGAGTAAGTACCCGGAAGATCCACCAGCGTCATGACGCAGTCCTCCGTGCTGCAGTATCCCCGGGCGATTTCCACGGTCTTTCCGGGCCAGTTGCCCGTATGCTGCTTCATACCGGTCAACCCGTTGAACAAGGTACTTTTCCCCACATTGGGATTTCCGGCGAAGGCAACGATCTTCCCCTTTTCCCCCACACGCCGGACAGAGATTGTGGGATCCGCAGGGGCTCTTCCGGTGGAATTTCTTGTCAGTCCCATGCGCTACACCAGAATTCCGGCGCCGTCTTTTGCCCGGATGGCAATGACCGCCCCCCGGATCAGATAGGCCGAGGGATCCCCTCCGGGACTTCTGCCCAGGCAGGTGACTTCCGTGTTTTCCAATAGGCCCAGATCCAGCAGTCTGCGGCGCATACCGCCCTCCGTCAGGATTTTCTGAACCACTGCAGTCTCTCCGGGCTGAAGATCCGATAGTGTTTTCATGGTATTCACTCCAAGCTCCAAATGGATTTTTCCCATGACAGCCTATGACGGTTCCGCCTTTCTGTGACAATGCACCCCGGTTTTCCCCGGGATTTACGATCTGAAAGTCAAAAAAACCGGCAGAGCAGCTCTGCCGGTTCCTGTTTAGATACTGTAATCCGGAAAATACTCCCGGACAAAATCCACATCCTCCACCTGGAAGCGTTTGCCGTCCAGATAGGAAAGAACACCCCCGTCGGTTGTGAACCGGAAGGTAAGCTGATAGGAGTACAGCGCCTGGTAGCTGCGGTCAAACCGCTTGTCCAGCTTTCCGTACTTTCCGTCTCCCAGCAGCGGGTGGCCCGCATGGGCAAACTGGGCACGGATCTGGTGGGTCCGCCCGGTGATCAGCCGGCACTCCACCAGGGAAAGCCCCTGACGGGTGGCCACAGTCCGGTAATCGGTGCGGCAGGACTTGCTCCCGGGCTGGGGCGTATCCGTCACATACACCCGGTTCTTTTGGGCATCCTTGAAAAGATATCCCCGGAGACTTCCTTCCGCCGGCCTGGGAGTCCCCTCCACAATGGCCAGGTAGCGCTTTTCCATCTCCCGATCCTTGATCTTCTGGTTCATGATCCGCAGCGCCTCTGCCGTTTTTGCCGCTATGACAATCCCTCCGGTATTCCGGTCGATGCGGTTGCACAGTGAAGGGGTAAAGGCATTTTCCGCCCGGGGACTCCACTGGTGCTTCTGATAGAGATATGCCTGAATATGGTCGATGAGGGTCCTGCCGTACTCCGCGCCGTCATGGGGATGCACGGCAACCCCCGGCCGCTTATCCACCAGGAGGATGTTGTCGTCTTCATAAACGATGTTCAGTCTGGGCGCAGCCACGGTCAGATAGGCGTTGTCCTGACGTGGCTTGTCGAAAAACTCGTCATTGATATACAGTTGAAGCACATCTCCGGCTTTCAGCCGGGTATCCCGCTCCGCACGGGCTCCATTGCACTTGATCCGTTTGATGCGGATGTACTTCTGTGCCAGGGATGCCGGAAGCAGGGGCACCGCTTTTGCCAGGAACCGGTCCAACCGCTGTCCGGCATCGTTGGGGCCGATGGTCAGTTCCTTCATCCACGTCCACCGTTTTTCCGGTTGCCGTCAAACCGGGAGTTGACCTGCTCCGTAAACTCCCGGGCGGCGTTGTAGCCCATTTTCCGCTGGCGGTTGTTCATAGCCGCCACCTCCAGAATCACCGCCAGGTTTCTGCCGGGGGTGATGGGAATGGTATTCATAGGCAGCTTGACCCCCAGGATCTCCATATACTGGTCGTTGAGTCCCAGCCGGTCGTACACGGCCCGGTTGTCCCAGGAAACAATGTTCGCCACCATGTCGATGGTTTTCTTCTCCCGGACGGCGCCCATGCCGAAAAGCTGGGCCACATTGATGATGCCGATGCCCCGCAGCTCGATATAATTCCGGATCATGGGAGGTGCCGTGCCTTCCAGCCCCGTTGCTGACACCCGGCGGATCTCCACGGCGTCGTCTGCGATCAGCCGGTGGCCCCGCTTGATCAGCTCCACCGCCGCCTCGCTTTTGCCGATGCCGCTGTCGCCGATGAGCAGCACGCCTTCGCCGTAGATCTCCATCAACACGCCGTGACGGGTGATCCGGGGAGCCAGTTCGCTTTTGAGGTACATAATCAGCTCGGAGGCAATGGCACTGGTAGGCTGGGAAGTGCGCAGCACCGTGACGTTGTGCTTCTTCGCCATCGCCAGGCACTGAGGATCCGGCTCCAGATTCCGGGCGATCAGAATGGCAGGAAATTTGTAGGAAAACAGCCGGTCAAAAGCCGTGGCCCGCTCTTCCGGGGACAGCTTGCGGATATAGCTGTTTTCCACATTGCCGATCATCTGCAGACGCATGGGCTCAAAATGCTCATAGTAACCGGCAAGCTGCAGCCCTGGCCGGGCCACATCCTCCACGGTCAGGCGGACCTTCGCGTAGTCCGTTGCCTCAAAAATGACCTCAAAATGAAACGCTTGCACAAGTGCCTGTAACGACACGCTCTGGGTATTCGGCATGGGAATCACCTCATCATCTTTCTTCTGTGTATTATATCTTTTCCGACAAAAGATATCAACACCGAATTTTGTCTTTCCCGGTTCCGGGCTGCAAACAGAAAAGAAACCGAAAATATTTCAAAAAAACACTTGCTTTTTTTCGGATTCTCTGATATTATATCTAAGCGTGTTCGAACACATTACTGTGTTTTGGATTTTTCACTGGATGGGAGGTGCAACGAAATGGCAAAGTGTGATTTTTGTGGTAAGGGCGTTACCTTCGGTATCAAGGTTTCCCACTCCCACAGACGTTCCAACCGTACCTGGAAGCCCAATGTGAAGCGTGTAAAGGCTGTTGTCAATGGTACTCCGTGCCATGTGTACGCTTGTACCAGATGCCTCCGTTCCAACAAGGTTGAGCGTGCTGTCTGATTCCTTACCTACAGTAGCGGTGCTGAAAAGCACCGCTTTTTTACTGCCGAGAACCCTCCGAAGGGATCCCTTCGGAGGGTTCTTCTGATTCTTATTTCAAGAGAGCCAGCCGGCATCCTCCTGTTCTGCCTTTTTCTGACGCATCAGAAGCGTCCTGACCGCCGTCCGGGCATCGCAGTTTTCATACAGCACGCTGTAGGCCGCTTCCACAATGGGCATATTTACTCCCAGGCTCCGGCAAAGCTCGTATGCGGACTTGGCGGCAAAATACCCTTCCACCACCGCTCCCACCTGGCTGAGTGCCTCCTGTGCAGGGACACCCTTTCCGATCAGGATGCCCGCTCTCCGGTTGCGGGAATGCATGGAGGTACAGGTCACGATCAGATCCCCCACCCCGGCCAGTCCGGCAAAGGTGTCCTTCTGCGCTCCCATGGCAACGCCCAGCCTGGCCATCTCCGTCAGGCCACGGGTCATCAGCATGGCCTTGGTGTTGTCTCCGTTGCCCAGGCCGTCGCTGATACCGGCACACAGGGCAATGACGTTTTTCAGCGCCCCGCCCAGCTCGGCGCCCACCACATCCGGACTGGTATAGACCCGAAAAGTGTCGGACATGAACGCATCCTGTACAAATTCCGCCCTCTGGCGGTCAGCGCAGGCAGCCAGGCACCCCGTAGGGATCCCTCTGGCCACTTCCTCTGCATGGCTGGGGCCGGTCAGTGCCACCGCCGTATGGCCGGTGACCTCCTGAAGGATCTGACTCATCCGCAGATGGGTCCCCGGCTCGATTCCCTTGGTTGCCGAGGCCAGCACCGCCCCTTGGGGAAGGTAGGGTGCCACCGTCTGGCAAACGGAACGGATGGGAAAGGAGGGGCAGGCTATGACCACCAGGTCACAGTCCCTTACGCAGCCGGGATCCGAAGAAACCCGCAGGTCATCCGGCAGCGCAATGCCCGGAAGAGCAGGGTTTTGCCTGCTTTCCGCTGCAGCAGCCGCCTTATCCGGATTCCGGAACCACAGCACCGTGTCGTGGCTCTTCTGACAAAGCTGAATGGACAGGGCGGTTCCCCACGCACCGCTTCCGATCACCGCTGCTCTCATTTTTTCCCGCCTTTCCTGAACAGATACACCTTGGACTCTTCTCCCCGCAGGAGACGGCGGATATTCCCCCGGTGCATATAGATGGCCAGCAGTCCCAGGAAAACGCCCCCCAGCATCACCGGCAGGTCCTGCCGGTACACCACCAGAAAGCCCACCGCATAGGTGACTGCCCCCAGAATGGAGCCCAGAGAGACATACTTCGTCAGGCCGTAAGCCAAGAGAAACACCGCCAGCACCGCAAGAGCAATGTGCCAGTCAATGACAAACAGGGCAGAAATGCCGCACAGGATCCCTTTTCCTCCCCGGAATCCCAGCAGAGCCGGAAAATCATGGCCCAGACTTACCGCCACCGCGGCAATGACCATGCCAAGTTTTTCCTGACCGAAGGGTGCCAGGATCAGTTCGCCCGCCAGGCAGGCCACCACGGTTTTTCCGCAGTCTGCCGCCATGACCAGCAGGGTGGCACCTCCGCCATAGCTCCGGAAGAAGTTGGTCAGTCCGGCATTTCCGCTGCCGTGAGTCCTCACGTCCTCATGGTGCGTCAGGGTGGAAATACACACCGATCCGTTGATATTCCCCAGCAGATACGCCATCAGAACCACCACAACGATCGAATACCACATGGATTACTCCTCCTTGTCGCCCTTTTGGCGGATGGTCATGCGGATCGGCGTGCCCTGCAGGCCAAACACCTCCCGGATCTGATTTTCCAGATACCGCTGATAGGAGAAGTGGAACAGCCGGGCATCGTTGCAGAACACCACAAAATGCGGCGGCTTGGTGCTGGCCTGGGTCATATAATAGATCTTCAGGCGGCGGCCCTTGTCCGTAGGCGGCTGCACCCGGGTGGTGGCATCCGCCAGAACGCTGTTCAGTGCGCCGGTGGTGATCCGGCTGCTGTTCTGCCTGGCCACTTCCTGGATCATGGGGAACAGTCTTCCCACCCGCTGGCCTGTCAGAGCGGACAGGAACACCACAGGCGCATAGGGCATATAGCTCAGGCCGTTGCGGACCTCCGCCTCCTTGTCACGCATGGTATTGGTCTCTTTTTCCTCCACCGCGTCCCACTTGTTCATCACAATGATGGCCGCCTTGCCGGCCTCATGGACCAGGCCGGCGATCTTGGTATCCTGTTCGGTGATGCCGTCGTTGGCATCCACCAGGATCAGACACACATCTGCCCGCTCAATGGCGCTGATGGTGCGCATATTGGAATATTTTTCGATGGCGTCATCGATCTTGCTCTTTCTGCGCATTCCCGCCGTGTCAATGAAGCAGTATTTTCCGGTCTCGTTTTCAAACCGGCTGTCAATGGCATCCCGGGTGGTACCGGCCACATTGGAAACGATAACCCGTTCCTCTCCCAGGATCCGGTTCAGCAGGCTGCTCTTACCCACATTGGGCTTGCCCACAATGGCGACCTTGATGCAGTCGTCCTCCTCTTCCTCCTCCTGCTGTGGGGGAAGCTGCTCCAGGCACCAATCCAGCAGATCACCGGTGCCGTGGCCGTGGATGGCGGAGACCTCAAAGGGATCACCCAGTCCCAGGGCATAAAACTCGTAAATATCCGGGTTCACCGGACCGATGGAATCGCACTTATTCACCGCCACCGCCACAGGCTTTCCGCTGCGCTGCAAGATGGTGGCCACATCCATGTCCGCCGCCGTCACGCCGGACTTCACATCCGTCACCATAATGACCGCGTCGGCAAGCTCAATACCGATCTCCGCCTGGCGGCGCATAAACTTCAGAATATCGCTGTCGGTACCGGGTTCAATACCGCCGGTATCCACCAGAGAGAAGGTCCGGCCGCACCACTCGCAGTCCCCGTAGATCCGGTCCCGGGTCACACCGGGGGTGTCTTCCACAATGGAGGTCCGCTGGCCGGTGAGTTTGTTAAACAGCATGGATTTGCCCACGTTGGGTCTTCCGACAATGGCAATCAGTCCTTTTGCCATTCAAGTCACTCCTTTCTTCCTTTTCAAATCATTTTCGCCAAAAAAGGAAAAAAGGAAGGCAGAACGCCTTCCTCTCAGCTTTCGCTTTTCCTGCCTTAGTCAGCCTTGGCGGCCAGGACCTGACGGCCATTGTAGGTACCGCAAGCCTTGCAAGCTCTATGAGGCATGACGGGCTCGCCGCACTTGGGGCAAACGCTCACGGTGGGAGCAGACAGCTTCCAGTTGGAACCGCGGCGCTTATCGCGGCGGGCGCTGGACACTTTACACTTAGGGACAGCCATGGATGACACCTCCTTGGTCAAACTGCTTATCTGGCAGCATTCATAATGAGATCACTTTTCGAGAAGCTGCTTCAAAGCAGCGAAACGGGGATCGAGCTCCTTCTGGCAACTGCAGGGGCCGTCGTTCAGGTTCTTGCCGCAGCGGCAGCAGATTCCCTTACAATCCTCCCTGCACAGCAGCTTGGAATCCATGTTCAGCACAAACACCGTGCGAACGATGTCCTCCAGGTCGGCGCTGTCTCCCTCCAGAGGGAAAACCCATTCGTCTTCGTTTTCTTCGTTGGCAAGTTCCGTCACCAGGACGGCGTCGATGGGATACTCCACGGTGCGGGTAAACTCGCAGGCGCAGCGGTCGCAGACACCGTGCAGGCGGGTCCTGACCGAACCGGTCATGACCAGTACCCCTGCCGTATTGCGGACCGTTCCGGAGGCTTCCACGCTCTCGGTGGCCGGGCGGCAGGTGCCAAACACAAGATCACTCAGGTCAACGCTGGTCGAAAAAGGAACCGATGCACCGGGACAATCAATGATCTTTGAAAGCCCTAAAAGCATAGTTTCCCTCCTCTCGCAATCGTGCCTATGTATTATATCGTCAAACTTGCTTTTTGTCAAACATTTTTTTCGGGGAAACCTTGAAAACCGGCTGGTTTCATTTGTTATTTCTTTCAATTCTATTTCCCCTCTTTTTATGGGGACAAGGGGCGCATATCCGCCGTTTTCCGGGGAAACCCGGCCTTCCGGGCCGTTCTAATTTCCCCGGGCCGGACATACCCTTTGGTAAACCATGGCAGGAGTGCCCTCCTGCCGGACAAGGAGGCTGGCTATGGAAACCTTTTATGCGGACATTGCTGCCAGAACCGGCGGCAATATCTATATCGGCGTGGTCGGTCCGGTGCGGACCGGAAAATCCACCCTGATCAAGCGGATCATGGAGCAAATGGTGATCCCCAACATCCCGGATCCCTACCGACGGGAACGGGCCAAGGACGAACTGCCCCAAAGCGGCTCCGGCCGCACCATCATGACCTCGGAGCCCAAATTCGTGCCGGAGGAGGCGATGGAGATCAGTCCGGACGGCACCGCAAAAATGCGGATCCGGATGATCGATTCCGTAGGGTATATGGTGGACGGGGCCGTGGGCGCCGAGGAAAACGGCGTCCCTCGGATGGTCACCACTCCCTGGTACGACCACGAGATCCCCATGACGGAGGCTGCGGAGCTGGGTACCCGAAAGGTGATGGAGGGCCATTGCTCCATCGGCCTCGTGGTCACCACCGACGGCACCATCACCGACATTCCCCGAACCGATTACATGGCTGCGGAGCGCCGGGCCATCTGTGATATGCAGGCCACCGGAAAACCCTACCTGGTGCTGGTCAACACCCGGCAGCCCGGCGGAGAAGCCGCCGGGGCAGCAGCGGATTATCTGCGAAGGGAATTCTCCGTAGAACCGGTGGTGGCAGACTGTCAGGCCCTGGACGAGGCCGGGATCCAGAATCTGATCCGAGCCCTGCTGTATGCCTTTCCCATGGCACGGCTGGAGGTGCATCTGCCCCGCTGGCTGGATGCTCTGGAGCCGGACCATCCTTTGAAAGCCCGGCTGTGCTCCGCCCTGTTGGAGGATGCCGGCAGGATCCCCGCCCTGGGAAAGGCGGAAGCCGTTCTGTCCGGTCTGCGGCAGCTGGAGGATGTTCAGGACTTCTCCCTGCGCAGCATCGATCTGGGCACCGGCACCGTCTCCTGCGCTCTGACCTTCCCAGAGGCTCTGTTCTACTCCATCCTCAGCGCCAAGGCAGGGATCCCCATCCGCAACGACGGCCAGCTTCTGGAGCTGCTCAGCGACCTGTCCCGGATCCGGCAGGAATACGACAAGATCTCCGATGCCCTGTCCTCCGTAAAGGCCACCGGCTACGGCATCGTCATGCCCACCATGGAGGAAATGGTCCTCTCCGCCCCGGAAACCGTGAAAAAAGGAGGCTCCTTCGGTGTCAAGCTGAAGGCCGCTGCCCCCTCCATCCACATGATCCGGGTGGATATCGACGCGGAGATCAGTCCCATCGTGGGAGACGAAAAGCAAGCCCGGGATCTGATCTCCTACCTGTCGGAGGAGGATCCGGATAAGCTGTGGCACAGCAATCTGTTTGGAAAATCCGTGTATGAACTGGTGCAGGACGGTCTGACCGCCAAGCTGATCCGCCTGCCCGATGAAGTACGGGGGAAATTCCGGGGCTGTCTGACCCGGATCGTCAACGACGGCGCCACCGGGCTGATCTGCATTATCCTGTAAAAATCCTCTCTTTTCTCTTTACGGGCAAACGGAAACGTGGTAAACTAAAGGGGACAACACACGAAGGGAGTTCCCTTATGAAAGATAGATTTTCCCGCTTTGTAAACCGCCACACCCTTGCTCTTTCCTTTGCCATTCCTTTTCTGGGAGTCGTCATTCTGATGATCATCTCCGGCTATGCCCCCTTCGGGGGGTATTCCATGCTGTATTCCGATATGTACCATCAGTACTACCCCTTCTTTGTCTCTTTCCGCCGGGCACTGCTCTCAGGACAGTCCCTGCTGTACAACTGGGATGTGGGCATGGGCATGGACTACCTGGGACTGATCTCCTATTATCTCGGCTCCCCCCTGAATCTTCTCAGTGTTCTGGTTCCGGAATCCTGGCTGCTGGGCTTCTTCTCTTTCCTGGTTCCTCTGAAGCTGGGCTTTGCCAGTCTGTTCTTCACCGTTTTTCTCCGGAATCTCTTTGGAAAGAAGGACCTGGCTCCCACCCTGTTCGGCTGCTTCTACGGGCTTTGTGCCTGGGCGCTGGGCTATCAGTGGAATGTGATGTGGCTGGACACCTTTGCCCTGCTTCCCCTGGTGGTTCTGGGTATGGTGCGTCTGCTGCGGGACAAAAAAGTGGTCCTGTACAGCGTCACCCTGTTCTTTTCCGTGGTCATCAACTACTATATCGGTCTGTTCACCTGTATTTTCGTGGCGCTCTCTTTCTTCTGCTACGAGATCTGCACCCGTCCCACCCCCGGCAGATTCTTTGCCGACCTGGGGCGGATCGCCCTGTTCTCCATGATTGCCATTGCCATGACCGCCGTTATGTCCCTTCCCACCCTGGCGGCGCTTCAGCAGACCCAATCCAGCGTCAACTCCTTCCCCACCGGGTTCCGGCTGAACATCGCCTCTTCCAACACCTGGAAGGGGCTGCTGGAGGGCATGCGCCAGGTAGTGGGAAATCTGGGCGGCGGGCTGGAGCCTTCTTTCAAAGAGGGGCTTCCCAACCTCTACTGCGGTGTGTTTGCGGTGATGCTGGGATTTCTGTATCTCTGCGCCGGAAAGATCCCCCTGCGGGAAAAGCTGTGCAACCTCTTTTTGCTGGTGTTTTTCATCCTCAGCTTTCTGCTGCGGCAGCTGGATTATATCTGGCACGGCTTCCACTTCCCCAACATGATCCCCTACCGCTTCAGCTTCCTGTTCAGCTTCGTTTTGCTGACCATGGCCTACCGGGCATGGCTGATGATGGATTCCTACCATCCCGCCTGGATCGGTATTGCCGCAGTGGTATCCGTTGGGCTCTTTGCCTGCTCCGACAAGCGGTTTGACCCGGCTTTTCTGGCCTACAATGCTGGCTTTGTTCTGTTCTACACCGCCTTTTTCCTGTGCCGGCAGGTGCAGAAGCCCCGAAAGCCCATTCAGGATCCCGAGGATCCGGAAGCTTCTCAAAAAGCCGTACTGGTTTACGAGAAAAAGATGCAGGATTACCACCGCAGTCGGCGCATCGGCTCCGTGGCACTGAGCTGCACCATTGCCCTGGAAATTGTCATGAATCTTCTCTCCTTCGGCATCCATTTCCCCGGTACCTACGTGGAGAATTACCCCCTGGGGGGAGAGCACACCGCCTCTATGATCCGCTATATGAAAGAACGGGAGAGCAGCACTCCCTTCTATCGGGCAGAGGTTACCCATACCCAGACACTCAACGACGGCGCACTGAACAACTACCATGGAATCACCACCTTTACAAGCTCCGCCAACGTCCATGTCACCGAGTTTATGAAGGCCCTGGGCTACGGTGCCAAGAACACCTACAACCGGTACAGCTTTGAGGAAAGCTCCCCGGTGGCAAACCTCTTCCTGGGGCTGAAATATATGATCGCCCGGGACGGAAAAGTGGCGGAGAACCGGTATTTTGACGATGTGCACCACTACGGAGACGTGCATCTTCTTCAGAACAACGCATATCTTCCTCTCGGCTTCCTGGCAGAGGATACCCTGGCGGATTTGGATTTCCTCCACTCCAACAGCAACTTCCTCTTCCAGAATCAGCTTTTCCGGGCGGCCACCGGGCTGAACGGCTCGGTCTGGAGCGTACTGTCCGGAGCGGATACGGAGGTCACCGGCTCGGATGTCAGCGTATCCTTTGCCGCCTCCTCCGGCACTGCCTCCTATCAGGACGGCGGGTCCGCCGCCTCCGTCACCTTCCGCTTCACCGCCGACCGGGAAGGCTTCGCCTGCGTGGACATCGATTTCCCCAAGCGAAACAACTTCACCGTATGGAAAAACGGCACGCAGCTTTACAGTGAAAACATCAGCCTGCCCCAGATGTTTGCCGTCTGCGATGTGGAAGCCGGAGATCAGATTGAGATTCGGGTCTCCTGCAAATCCGACGAAAAAGGCAGCCTGACGGCCCATCTGGCCATTCTGGACGATGCATTGTTCCGCCAGGGATATGACATTCTGAATTCCTCCGTCTGGCAGCTCTCCTCTTTCACCAACACCCGGATCGAAGGCACCGTGGACTGCGATCGGGACGGGCTTTTCTACACCTCCGTCCCCCAGAACGGCAACTGGAAAATGCTGGTGGACGGCAAGGAGGTTCCCGTCACCCTGGTTGGCGGTGTCATGGTCTCCGCCTCCATGTCCCAGGGAATGCACACCGTAGTCCTGGTATACGAAAACCCCGCCTTTTCCCTGGGTTGGCGGATCTCCGCAGGCAGTCTGGCTGTGCTGATCCTCCTTTTCTTCCTCTATCTGCCCCGGAAAAAGCGGCGCAGAGGAAAATACGAAGCATAAGAATCCCTGCCGAAGCTTCCGAAAACCGGATGCTTCGGCAGGGTTGTTTTTTATTCCTCCGGGGATGCGCCGTTGATCTCCAAAAGGTCCAGCACATCCTGTCCCCGTCCGGTCAGTGCCATGCTGCCCCGCACGGAAAGATCCGGATACGCTTCGTAGGAAAAGCCCCCCAGGGCCATGTCATAATCCAGGGCAATCAGGCCCTTTTTCTCCAACAGCAGCAGGATGCTGCCCAAAAAAGTCTCCGGGAAGAAGGTGTGCTCCCGGCAGACCGGTGTCTGCTCCCCTGCTTTCCGTGCCACAGGCTGGAACGGGAATTCCCCGAAGGTTCGCAGCACCCGGATTTCCTCCTCCGAAAGGGTCAGCTCCCGGCCGCCGCAGCCTCCGCAGTTTCCGCAGTTGCGGTCACAATCCATGATATCCTCCTTTCATGACCTGAGCGTGCCGAAAAGTGCTTTCGGCACGCTCAGCGCTTTCTGTCAGATCTTCAGAATCACCTTTGCCAGAGTAAAGAAGGCGAGCAGGGACAAGGCATCCACAATGGTGGTGATAAAGGGGCTTGCCATCACCGCCGGATCGAAATTCAGCGCCTTGGCAAGGATCGGCAAAGTACAGCCAACCATCTTCGCCATCACCACGGTAATTCCCAGAGCCATGCACACCACCGCCGCCACCAGAGCCGTCACCTCGGCTTGTCCCATCATCAGACGGTCCACCAGCATGATTTTGCAAAAGCAGGCCGCCGCCAGCGTCACGCCGCACAGCACCGCAGTGCAAAGCTCTTTGCGGATGACCTTCAGCAGGTCGGAGCTCTTCAGCTCTCCCAGGCTGATGGAGCGGATCACCGTAACGGAAGCCTGAGAGCCGGAATTTCCGCCGGTATCCATCAGCATGGGGATAAACGCCGTCAGGGCCACCTGGGCCGCCAGTGCATCCTCAAAGGCGGTGATGATCAGCCCGGTAAAGGTGGCGGACACCATCAAAAGCAACAGCCAGGGGATCCGGTTTCGGAACAGGTCAATGGGAGTGCTCTTGATGTAGGATTTCTCCGAGGGCATCAAGCCGCTCATCAGTTCCATATCCTCGGTGGCCTCATCGATCATAACGTCCATGGCGTCATCGAAGGTAACGATGCCCACCATGCGGTTCTCCCCGTCCACCACAGGCAACGCCAGGAAGTTATACTTGCTGAGCATCTTGGCCACTTCTTCCTGGTCGGTCTGTGCAGTAACCGAGATCAGGTTGGTGATCATCAGGTCCTGGATGGGTGTATCTCCATCCTCCGCCAGAAGCAGATCCTTCACCGTAACCAGACCGATCAGGCCCTTGTTCTCATCGGTGACGTAACAGGTATAGATGGTCTCCTTGTCCACACCCTGCCGGCGGATCCGCAGGATGGCCTCATCCACGGTCATGGACGGCCGGAGGGAGACATACTCCGTGGTCATAATGGATCCGGCGGAATTCTCGGGATACCGCAGGATCATGTTGATGGAGGACCGCATCTCCGGATCGGTCTGCTTCAGGATCCTCTTGACCACATTGGCCGGCATTTCCTCCACCAGCTCCACCGCGTCATCCACATACAGCTCGTCTACCACAGCCTTCAGCTCGCTGTCGGAAAAACCCCGGATCAGCAGCTCCTGGGCATCCGGATCCATTTCCACAAAGGTCTCCGCTGCCTGTTCCTTGGTCAGGAGCCGGAACATCAGCGGAATGCGTTCTTCATTCAGTCCGGAGAACATCTGGGCGATGTCACTGGGGTTCATGGTCACAAGAATGTCCCGCAGAGTCACATACTTTTTCTCGTCCAGCATCCGGATCAGCGCTTTTTCAACAATTTCAAATCTTTCTGCCATTTGTTTTCCTCCTATTCGTTTTTTGATTCGATTTCGGAAGCAACAACACGGACAATCACACGGAGTCCAACCCGGACACCGCTAACGTGCTACTTCGTCCAGGTATATTGCCACTGTCGCCGGTGTCCATCAGATTCCCTCCTTTTTTTGCTGAAAAGTAAATATATTATAGTATCCCATCTCCGGATTGTCAACCTTGACGCACACCGGCTTCCGCGTTAGAATAGACGAAAACCAGTCCCGCAAAACCCGGTTTTTCCTCTCCTTCCGCCGAAAACTCCGGTATCAGACCGGGGTGTTTTCCGTCGGGAAAGCGCTTGCTTTCCCGGTTCGGGCGGCAGGAAGGCATTTGGGAAAGACTGTACAAAAAAGCGAGCCGCAAATTGTACTGTTATCATCCAGAATTTGACATATTTTCCGTGGTTTTTCCAATTTCTCTTCGATCATTTGTGCAAAACAACGAAAACCGGTATTGCATTTTAGATAATTTGTCCCTTTCGCATTATAGGAAAATATGTTATGTTATGGTTAAATAGATATGGTTACAGAATCTCATTGTGTGCTTTATCAGAAAGGAATTGATCATTGTGAACAAACGGCATACCGCTACGCCTGAAGCCTATCACAACGGAACGGAGACCCACGCCTATCAGTTTCTGGGGTGTCATCCTCAGGCTCGGGACGGCAAGGATGGGTTTGTGTTCCGCGTCTGGGCTCCCAACGCCAAACAGATGGCCGTTGTAGGAGATTTCAATTTCTGGAATCCCCAGGACCTGCCTATGCAGAAGATCACCGGCGGGATCTGGGAAGCCTGGTCTCCCAATCCCAAAGAGGGCGGCGCCTACAAATATGTGGTAACGCACTGGGACGGAAAAGCCGTATACAAAGCGGACCCCGTAGGCTTCCGCACCTGCAAATCCCCGGACACCTCCAGCGTGATCTTCGTGGATCGCTACAAATGGCACGACAGCCTGTGGCTGGCCCGGAACGCCCGCCGCAGCCCGCTGAATGCCCCCGTCAACATCTACGAAATGCATCTCGGCTCCTGGCGGAAAAAGGAGGACAACACCTATTACTCCTACTCCGAGCTTGCCCCGATGCTTGCCGAATATGTAAAGGAAATGGGCTACACCCATGTGGAGCTGATGCCTCTTGCTGAGTATCCCTACGATCCCAGTTGGGGATATCAGGTGACCCATTACTACGCCCCCACCTCCCGCTACGGCTCTCCGGAGGAACTGCGGCTGCTCATCGACACCCTGCATCAGGCCGGCATCGGCGTGATCCTGGACTGGGTGCCCGCCCACTTCCCCAAGGACGAATACGGCCTGTATGAGTTCGACGGCACCTGCACCTACGAGGTGGGCGATCCCATGATGAACGAGCACCCGGACTGGACCACCCGGATCTTTGATTTCGGACGTCCGGAGGTCCGGAGCTTCCTGATCTCCAACGCCGTGTACTGGCTGGAGGAGTTCCATGTGGACGGCCTGCGGGTGGATGCCGTGACCTCCATGCTCTATCTGGATTACAACCGGCAGCACTACCGTCCCAACCGCTACGGCGGCCGGGAAAACCTGGAGGCCATCGATTTTCTCCGGAAGCTGAACCAGGCCTGCTTTGCCGTCCGGAAGAATATCATCATGGCCGCAGAGGAATCCACCGCCTTCCCCATGGTCACCAAGCCGGATTTTGACGGAGGTCTGGGCTTCCTGTTCAAGTGGAACATGGGATGGATGAACGACACCCTGCGCTACATCAAAGAGGATCCCATCAACCGGAAGTACCATCACAATTCCCTTACCTTCTCCATGACCTACGCCTTCTCCGAGAATTTCATTCTCCCCCTGAGCCACGACGAGGTGGTCCACGGGAAGCTGAGCCTGATCAACAAGAATCCGGGAGACTATTTCTGGAAATTTGCCGGTCTGCGCACCCTCCTGGGCTATCAGATGGCCCACCCCGGCAAAAAGCTGAGCTTCATGGGCAACGAATTCGGTCAGTTTATCGAGTGGGACTTCCGGAAGGAGCTGGATTGGCTGCTGCTGGATTACGATATGCACCGGAAAATGCAGGCTTTCACCCGGGATTTGAACCGTTTCTACTTGAAAAACGATCCCCTCTGGGCGGATGACCTGAGCTGGAACGGCTTCCAGTGGATCCAGCCGGATGACGGAAACAACAGCATCCTCACTTTCCGCCGCATCAACAAGAAAAAGCAGGAAGTGATCTGCATCTGCAATTTCACCCCTGTGCTCCGGGAGGGCTACCGCATCGGTGTCCCCAAGCCCGGCACCTATGCCCCCGTTTTCTGCTCGGATGACCTCAAATACGGCGGCACGGGCCAGCTTCCCGTCCCCGTGCAGGCAGAGCCGGGCGTTTACCGGGAGTACCCTTACATCGCTTCCGTCCGGGTCCCGCCCATGTCCGTGACTTTCTTCACACGGGTGCCGGACCGTTCCAAGGCTCCCAAAAAAGAGCCGGCTGAATAATCGTATGTTCGCAGTGCCAACTGCTTGCAATCCCCCCTTTTACAAACGACATCAACAAAAGGAGCTGTGTTCCAAATGTATTTCCAGAAGAAACGCTGTATCGCTATGCTTTTGGCAGGTGGTCAGGGAAGCCGTCTGAAGGTCCTGACTGAGAAAACCGCAAAACCCGCCGTTCCCTTTGGCGGAAAGTACCGCATCATCGATTTCCCCCTGTCCAACTGTGTCAACTCCGGCATCGACACCGTGGGAATCCTGACCCAGTACCAGCCTCTGGAACTGAATGAATACATCGGCAACGGTCAGCCCTGGGGCCTGAACAAGACGCATAGCTGTGCCCAGGTCCTGCCCCCCTACGAGCGCCACGACAAGAAGAGCGGCTGGTACAAGGGCACCGCCAACGCCATTTATCAGAACATCGATTTCATTGACCGTTTTGACCCCGACTATGTAATCGTCCTGTCCGGCGACCACATCTACAAGATGGATTACGCCGCCATGGTGGCTTACCACGAGGCCAACGGTGCTTCCTGCACCATCGCCGTCCGGGACGTGCCTCTGGAGGAGGCCAGCCGCTTCGGCATCCTCAACACCAATCCGGACAACACCATCTACGAGTTTGAGGAAAAGCCCAAGCAGCCCAAGTCCACCAATGCCTCCATGGGCATCTATGTCTTTACCTGGAGTGTACTGCGGGAGGCTCTGATCGCCGATGAGGACAACCCCGACTCTTCCAACGACTTCGGTAAGAACATCATCCCCAGCCTGCTGAATGCCGGTCACAAGCTGATGGCCTACAATTTCAAGGGCTACTGGAAAGATGTGGGAACCATCGACTCCCTGTGGGAGGCCAATATGGATCTGCTGGGCAAGGATCCTGCCTTCGACATCCACGGAGATGAGCATACCAAGATCTTCGCCCGCAACAACGCCCTGCCCTCCAGCTACATCGACGAAACTGCAAAGACCGTCAACTGCTTCATCGCGGAAGGCTCGGTGGTTTACGGTACCGTCCGTCACTCCGTCATTTCCACCGGCTGCAACATCGGAAAGAATGCCGTTGTGGAGGATTCCGTGGTGATGCCCGGTGTGGTCATCGAATCCGGTGCCATCGTCCGTCATGCCATCCTGGGAGAAAACAGCCGGGTCTGCCGCAACGCCGTTGTCGGCGGCGCCTTCGGTCCCAAGGAGAAAAAGAAGATCAGCGTTACCTCCAAGGGCGCTGTGGTCGCAGAAAACACCGCGCTGCTGCCCGGTGAAATGCTGTAAAGGAGGGATCCTGCGATGAATGTAATGGGTATTATCTTCACCAATGACGCAACTTTAGGTGAGCTGACCAACAAGCGCACTATGGCCAGCATCCCCTTCGGCGGACGCTACCGCCAGGTGGACTTTGCACTGTCCAACCTGACCATCGCCGGCATCAAGCACATCGGCATCATCTCCCGCCACAACTACCAGTCCCTGATGAACCACATCGGCGACGGCGAAGAGTGGGGTCTGGAGCTGGGAGAAGGCGGCCTGGAATACCTGACGCCGTATTCCATGAGCACCTCCGCCACCTACCGGGGCAAGCTGGAGTCTCTGTACTCCGCCATGGATTTCCTCTCCTACGGCGACAAGGATGAGTATGTCATCATGATCGACTCCTCCGTTTCCTGCAATATCGACCTGAACGAGGTCCTTTCTTCCCACATCGCCAGCGGCAAAGACGTGACCGTGGTGGCAAAAGCCGGTATTGCCAACGGCGTCAAGCCCATCGACCTGGCAGTCAAGCTGAACAAAAACGGGGAGGTCGCCGATCTGGCTGTGGACTACGCTGCCAGCGAGGAGTATCTTGCCTCCATGGACACCTATGTGGTCTCCAAGAAGTGGCTCATCAAGCGGGTCAACGAGTACATCGCCCACAACCTTTACCACATGGACCGGGATCTGATCCTGGGAGGCTGGCAGCGCGGCGACGTCTCCGTCAACGTGTTCCAGTTCGGCGGCGTGGCTCTGTATAACGAATCCGTTGCCGAATACTTTGCCAACTCCATGTCCCTGCTGGACAAGGACATCCGCATGGACCTCTTCGTCAACAACCATCCCATCTACACCAAGGTCCGGGACCGTGTCCCCAGCTATTACGGCGAGTCCTGCCGGATCGAAAACTGTGTGGTGGCCGACGGCTGCATCCTCAACGGCAATGCCAAGCACTCCATCCTGTTCCGCCAGGTCACCATCGCCGAAGGCGCCCATGTGGAGGACTGTGTCATCATGAATGAAGCCGTTATCGGCGAAGGTGCCGAGCTGAAAAACGTCATTCTGGACAAGAATGTGACCATCCGCCCCGGCTCCAGAGTCATCGGTACGAAAGAGAGCCCCGTCATCATCAAGCGAGGGGAGATCGTATGAGAATTGCCGTCCTTGCCTCCGAAGGCGCTCCCTATCTCAAATCCGGCGGTCTGGGCGATGTGATGGAAGCATTGCCCGCTGCCCTGGCCCGGATCCCCGGGAACGAGGTCATTCTGATCCTCCCCTATTACCGGAAAATCCGGGACAACGCTGCCTATCCGGTGGAGCTGGCTGCCCATTTTGACGTTGCCCTGGGCTGGCGCCGCCAGTATGCCGGCGTTCTCCGGCTGAAAGGCCGCACCGACGGCGTTCAGGTCTACTTCATCGACAACGAATACTACTTTGCAGGCCGGCCCGGTGCCATTTACGGCGATCTGGACGACGGCGAACGCTTCGCCTTCTTCTCCCGGGCCTGTCTGGACGCCCTGTCCACCCTGGATCTGATCCCGGATGTGATCCAGTGCAACGACTGGCAGACTGCGCCTGTGCCTGTCTACCTGAAGGCTCTGTATCAGGACCGGTTCTCCCGGACCCGTTGTATGTATACCATCCACAACATTGAGTACCAGGGCTGGGCCGGCGCCGGATTCTTTGACGATGTGCTGGGTCTGCCCGGCAGCTTCCGTTCCTGCCTGGATATGAACGGTTCCGTGAACGTGATGAAGGGCGCCATCGAGACGGCCGATCTGGTCACCACCGTGTCCGAGACCTACGCCAGGGAGCTGATGTATCCCTACTACGCCCACGGTCTGGATTCCGTGCTGTCCGATGCAAGCTGGAAGCTCACCGGCATCACCAACGGCATCGATACCGGTGTCTTTAACCCCGAGACCGATCCTGCCCTTCCCGCCCACTACAATGCCGACACCGCTCCCCAGGGAAAAGCCGCCATCAAGGCCGCCCTTCAGGCAGAGGTGGGTCTGCCCGTCCGTCCGGACGTACCGCTGATGGTCATGGTCACCCGTCTGGCCGGCCACAAGGGTCTGGATCTGCTGCGCTACATTGCCCGCAGAATGCTGTGGGAGAACGACGTTCAGCTTCTGATCATCGGCACCGGAGAAGCTCAGTACGAGGACTTCTTCCGGAATCTGGCTCAGGAGTTCCCGGATCAGGTTTCCGCCAAGATCATGTTCAACCTGGGCCTTGCCGCCCGGGCCTATGCCGGCGGCGACATCTATCTGATGCCCTCCAAGAGCGAGCCCTGCGGTCTTTCCCAGATGAACGCCATGCGCTACGGCACCATTCCCGTGGTCCACGCCACCGGCGGACTCCGGGACACCGTCCCCCCCGTGGATCAGTTCGGTGACGGCGGCCTGGGCTTTACCTTCCAGAGCTACAACGGGGATGACTTTCTGGGTGCCATCACCCGCTGCCTGAACCTGTATCGGAACCATCCCGACAAATTCCGCGCCCTGCAGTACCGGGATATGTGCCAGGACTTTAGCTGGAACAAGCCCGCCCAGCGCTATATGGCGCTGTTCCGCAAGATGTGCGGCATGGGCGAATAAACCCGTCTGTTTCTCACCGGGGCAGATACGCTGCCCCGGTTTTCCCTTTACAACTCTTCCACATTAGGAGCCGCTATGCGCATTTTGTTTGACAGTAAGATTTCACAGTTCAAGACCCCCTTCGGCACCTTAACACCCGGTCAGAACTGTACGTTGCATATTCATATTCCCTCCACCGTTCAGGCCACCGCCGTCACCTGTCTGATCCGAAACGAGGATCAGAGTCCCGCCCTTTCCGTTCCCATGGAGTATCAAAAGAAAAAGGGCGCCTACGACATCTTCGGCGGCAGGTTTTCCTTTCAGACGGTGGGGCTGTACTTCTATCACTTCCGGATCGACACCAAAACCGGAAGTTTTTCCCTGTTTAAGCAGGGAGACAACACCAATATGGAGCAGGGCGACCTGTGGCAGGTAAGCTGCATCCCCGCGGACTTCACCACCCCGGACTGGGCCAAGGGCGCCCTCATGTACCAGATCTTCCCTGACCGTTTCCGCCAGAGCGGAAAATGTGACCTGACCGGTAAGCTGCAGCCCTACACCGTCCACAAGCACTGGGATGAGGAAGTGGACTGGAAGCCCACACCGGAGGGTTTGGTGCTGAACAACGACTTTTTCGGAGGCAACTTCAAGGGCATTACCGAAAAGATGGGCTATCTGGCCTCTCTGGGGGTGGAGATTCTCTATCTGAACCCCGTCTCCAAGAGTTTTTCCAGCCACCGCTACGACACCGGAGACTACAAGACCCCGGATCCCATGCTGGGAACCGCCGAGGATTTTTCTGCCATGTGCAACGCTGCCCACAGCCACGGCATCAAGGTCATTCTGGACGGGGTGTATTCCCATACCGGCTCTGACAGTCTGTACTTCGATAAGAAAAAGAGCTTTGGAGGCAAAGGTGCCTACTGCACCAAGGATTCCCCCTTCTACCCCTGGTTTTCTTTCCTGCAATACCCCGACCGGTATCGCTGCTGGTGGGATTTCGACACCCTTCCCACCGTCAACAAGATGGAGCCTTCCTTCGTCGACTACATCATCACGGGAAAGGATTCCGTCGTGGCCCACTGGCTGAAGCTGGGGGCGGACGGCTTCCGCCTGGATGTGGTGGACGAGCTTCCCAACGAATTTGTTGCACTTCTGAAAAAGCGGATCCGGGAGATCCGGAAGGATGCTCTGCTGGTGGGAGAGGTGTGGGAGGACGCCTCCAACAAGTCCGCATACGACGTTCGCCGCCGTTATTTTGTGGATGGAGTGCTGGACTCCGCCATGAACTACCCCTTCCGCACCGCCATCCTGAATTTCATGCGCGGCTGGGACGACGGGCGGGGACTTCGCAATGTGGTGATGACCATCGCCGAAAACTATCCGCCCCAGGTATTGTGCTGCAACATGAATATGCTGGGCACCCACGATACCCCCCGGATCCTCACCGCGCTGGTGGATGACTACGAAGGCTCCCGGGAAGAGAATGCCAAGCGGAAGCTGTCCCGTTCCATGCGGGAGGAAGCCACGGAGCGGCTGTATATGGCATCTTTTCTCCAGTATACGCTGCCGGGAATGCCCAGCCTGTACTACGGCGATGAGGCCGGCATGGAAGGCTGCAAGGATCCTTTCAACCGCCGCACCTATCCCTGGGGACACGAGGATCAGGATCTGCTCTCCCACTTCCGCCGTCTGGGTCAGCTTCGCAAGCATCCGGTCCTGCGAACCGGTGACATCGAGTTTTTCCAGGCCGGGGAGCACCGGCTGGGCTTCTCCAGAAGCTTAGACGGTAAGAAGCTCCGGGTTTATCTAAACCGCAGCGGCGATAGCTGGGACATTCCCGCCGGGAAGATTCTGCTTGCCCATAATATGCACACCGTTGCCCCCAACTGGCTGACTCTGTCCCCTATGGGCTTCTGTGTGGTGGAGGAAACCTGATGGAAGAAGAAAAGATCATCAGCGGCTACTGCCGGGTGCTGGATCAGAGCCGCATGGTAACCGTGGAAACGGAAAGCGGAAAGCTGGTGGATGTGGACTGCTGCTACGGCGGCTGCACCCACCAGGGAAGCTGCCTCATCGCCCGGCAAATAGACGAGCTGCAGAAAGCGGACTGAATATCGCGCAGTTGCGTGTACAAGACAATACAGCGGGACCTTTCCGGTTGGGAAAGGTCCCGCTGTTTCTCGCTGAAAGCTACTTACGCAGGCGAAAATGGAATTAATAGTTCTCCGCGTGGACTTCAAAATACGCCTGGGGATGGGCGCACACGGGGCACACCTGGGGAGCCTTGGTACCGACCACAATGTGTCCGCAGTTGCGGCACTCCCAGACCTTCACTTCGCTCTTTTCAAAGACCTGTGCCGTCTCCACGTTTTTCAGAAGGGCGCGGTAACGCTCCTCGTGGGCCTTTTCGACGGCGGCAACGCCCCGGAACTTGGCTGCCAGCTCGGGGAAGCCTTCCTCCTCGGCGGTTTTGGCAAAGCCCTCGTACATATCGGTCCACTCGTAGTTTTCACCCTCTGCAGCAGCCTGCAGGTTCTCGGCGGTGGTTCCGATGCCGCTGAGCTCCTTGAACCACATCTTGGCGTGTTCCTTTTCGTTCTCGGCAGTCTTCAGAAACAGGGCAGAAATCTGCTCATAGCCTTCCTTCTTTGCAGTGGATGCGAAGTAGGTATACTTGTTCCGTGCCTGAGACTCTCCTGCAAACGCAGCCATCAGGTTCTTCTCGGTCTGGGTGCCTTCATAACGATTCATTTTCATTCCTCCAAATGTTTATTTCATCGCGACAGTGTCGCAGAATGATCGGTCATTCATGACGGTACAGTTTCTTTTCCAGCGCAAAGACCCGCTGAGAAAACTGCCCGGGCGTCACATCATGCAGGGCCTCCGCATAGATCTCCATCCGGCTGTCCAGCATATCGATCAGGGACAGCAGCTCCGCCTCTGCACACACGGGCCGAACGGCGGCACCGAACTCCGGCTCCCCATGATGGGACAGGATCATGTGCTCCAGAAGCAGGGCCTTTTCCCGGGGAATGTTCCGTTCCCGGCAGAGCTGGTCTACTTCCATAGCTCCCATCACAAGGTGGCCCAAAAGCTGGCCCTCTGTGGAGTAATCCGTCACAGTCCCCAGCTCCGACAGGGAGAATTCCCTCTCCTTTCCGAAATCATGCAGCAGCGTTCCCGTCAGCAGCAGACTGCGGTTCACGGTCTGCCCATAGATTCCCGACAGGAAATCGGCAATTTTCAGCATATTGGCCGTGTGCATCAGAAGGCCGGACAGGAAGCTGTGATGCACGCTCTTTCCGGCAGGCAGGCTTCGGAATGCCTGCCGGTGACGGTCCAGAAGCACCGTACACACCTGACGGTAATCCGGATCCTCCAGAGAGGAAATCAGGGATTCCACCATGGCAAGAGTACCGTCGGTATCAATCGGCGCCACCGGCACAATGGCAGAAATGTCATACTGGTCATTGGGGCCTGCCAGACGGATCCGGCCTGCCGTAAACTGCAGTGCCCCCCGATAGGAAGAGACCTCTCCCCGAAGTTTGACGATCTTCCCCACGTCTGCCGCACCCACCGGGCCGGCATAATCCCAGACTTTTACGTCGATGCTGCCGGTCTTGTCCCCAACAGTTGCCGCCAGAAAGGGTTTTCCGGAGGTAGTCACCTTGGAAGCCGCTGCCTTCAGCAGATAAAAGCCCTCCACTTCATTGCCGGGCCCCATTTCCGAGACCGGTTTGTTCCATTCCATCCCGTTACCCCTTTCTTCATCGATTGGCAATATCTTACCACAAAATCCCCGGACTATCAACCGAAAAATGCCGGAGTCAGCATCCGTCCGGACCGCAGGCAAAGCCCGCCCCGGCTTCCCCGCCATCCTCCTGCAGAAGCGCCAGGAATTCCTCCTCCGTGTAGGAAGAAACCGACACCTCTTTTCCATCCAGGAAAATCGTTGGAACCTGACGGATCTTCATTTCCTCCCGGGCAATCCGATTCAGCTCCTCCTGCTCCTTCCGGAAGCGTCCGGAGGAGAGTGCCTGACGGTATTCTTCCCCATCGATGCCCAGGCTGACGGCGATCTCCGTCAACACCTCCGGGTCCCCAATGTCCATTTCCTCCAGGAAGTAGGCACAGTATACCCGTTCATTGTATTCCTTTTCCACCCCGTATTGGGCCGCCACAAACCGCCCCTCGAAGGCCAGCCGGGTGTAGGGCCGGGGCACCACCCTGGGCGGCAGCTTCATATCCAGTCCCAAGGCACGGCATGGCTCCTCCAGCACCCGATAGCGGGCTTTTCTCACCACATCGTGATAGGTGTCCACCCTGGGTCGTGGTTCCGGCGTCAGTTCAAAGGGATGGCAGACGATCTCCGCCTCCATTTCCAGCCTCTCCAGGGCTTTTTCCAGTGCACGTTTGGCCACCAGACAGTAGGGGCAGACATAGTCCGTCACGAACATGATTCTTCTCATGGTCAGCTCCTCCATACATGGAAATCACAATTTGAGCACTTCCACGGTTTGGATTCCGTAGTGCTCCATGACTGCAATGCAGTCCTTGTCGATTCGTTCCCCGGAAACCGCCACCGGAATGGCCGGAGGACAGGATACCGTAGGTGCCCCGCAGATCCTCCCCTGGGCTTCCCGCAGGGGAACCGTACCATGGGCAGACAGAAGGGCCGTTCGGATGGACACCCCCTGACGGGGCCGCACCCGGGGAAGCTGTGGTGCAGGAAGCGCCTGCAGGGTGTTTTTCCCCAGGGCTTCAGCCAGTCGGGCAAAATCCTCGTCAGGATTGCGAGGAGCCGCCATCAGGACCACATACTCCGGATCCGCATATTCGCACTCGATCCGGAAAGAGCGAAGGCGGTTTGCCAAATCTGTACCGTTCCAGCCGCTCTCCCGGGCATTCAAAGTGATCCGCATTGGATCCGCATTCTCGGAATGCCATCCGTTTTCTCTCAATTTTCCCCTGATGATGGCCACCTGATCACAGGTTTTCCGAAGATCCCCGGGAAAATCCTCTAAAAGATACCGGTTTGCCAAATCCAGCGACTGTAAAATCAGATACGACGGGCTGGTGGAGCCGAAAATCTCCATGGCCCGTTTGGGGTCTCCCACCTCCGGACAATTCCTGCTCACATGGAGGTAGGCACCTCCGGTGAGCACCGGCAGCGTCTTATGGGCGGAATCACAGCACAGATCCGCTCCCAGGTCCAGCGGATGCATGGGAGTATCCAAAAAGTGGAGAAATGCGCCGTGGGCGTTGTCCACCATCAGGATGGTCCTCCAGCGGTGGCACACCTCCGCCAGAGCCTTCACATCTTCCATGCCTCCCAGATAATCCGGACTGGTGACATACACGCCGGAAACCGGCCTGGGGGCGTCCTGCAGGGCCTTCTCTAACTGTCCGGGAGAAATGCTGCAGCGGCACAGGCTGTCCGTCTCCTTCGGATACAGCCACCGGACCTCCAGATCCATCAGCGCCGCCCCGTAAACAAACGCCTTGTGGACGTTTCTGGCAGCCAGGATCAGAGGTTTTTCGCCGGTGCGCATGGCCGCAAGGTACAGCATTGCCCGAATGCATTGGCTGGAACCCTCGGTGCCGTAGCAGGTGCTCCGGCTGCCGAACAGCGCCGAGGCATTGCTCTCGCTTTCGGCGATGATCCCCTCCGGATGGTACAGCTCGTCCGCCCCGGCGATTTCCGTCAGGTCCATGGCTTCCATGCCCAAAAAGGGCTTCCCCTTGTGTCCCGGCATATGGAACCGAACCCAGTCCCCCTGCCGGTAATCCCGGACAAAATCACAAATCGGTGTTTTCATTGATCTTTTTGCGCTGCCTTTCGTTCTTTGCCACCTGCATCATGATGGCGCATTCCATCCGCTTGCGGAACAGCTCGCATCCGTCCTTGTACACCCCGCGGATGGAGCCTGTGGCGTGATAGGCATTGGCTGCGCAGCCGCCGGAGCAATACAGCTTTGCCCAGCAGTCCCGGCAGTCCGGACGGGCATAGGCATTGCAGCTCCGGAATTCCTCCCGAAGATCGGTGTTGGTCACGCCGTCCCAGATATTGCCCAGCTTATACTTCTCTTCTCCCACAAACTGGTGGCAGGGATACAGGTCTCCCCAGGGAGTCACAGCCATATACTCCGTCCCCGACCCGCAGCCGGAGATCCGCTTGTACACACAGGGCCCGTCCGTCAGGCTCAGCATGTAGTGGTAGAAAGTGATGGGATGGCCCTCCTCTTCCCTGCGGAGCATATCCTTTGCCAGCAGCTCATACTGATCCTTTACCGTTTCCAGGTCCTCTTTTGTCAGGGCAGCGGGATCCTCCGGAGCGCATACCACCGGCTCCATACTCAGCTCGGTAAAACCGAGATCTGCCATGTGGAACAGATCCTCCGTAAAGTCCGGGTTTGCGTGGGTAAAGGTTCCCCGCATATAATAGTTCTTTCCCTCCCGGGCCTCCACCAGCTTCCGGAATTTGGGCACAATCCGGTCATAGCTGCCCTTTCCGGCATAGTCTACCCGGAGACGGTCATGGATCTCTTTCCGTCCATCCAAGCTCAGCACCACGTTGCTCATTTCCCGGTTGCAGAAATCGATCACGTCATCATCGATGAGCATTCCGTTGGTGGTCAGGGTAAAGCGGAAGTTCTTGTTCCGCTCCTTTTCCACGCTGCGGGCATAGGCCACAAGCTCCTTGACCACCTCCCAGTTCATCAGCGGCTCACCGCCGAAGAAATCCACCTCCAGATTCCGTCTGGAGCCGGAATGCTCCATGAGAAAATCCAGAGCGCGCTTTCCCACCTCAAAGGACATCAGCGCCCGGTCCCCATGGTACTTTCCCTGGCTGGCAAAGCAGTAGGCACAGTTGAGATTACAGGTATGGGCAACGTGAAGGCACAGGGCCTTCACCACGTCGCCGGAACGCGCCTTGAAGGTACCGGCCATGTCTTCGAAATTGTCCGGGGTAAACAGCTTCCCCCGGTTTTTCAGCGTTTCCACATCGTCCAGGCAAAGCTCCAGCTCCTGCCGGGTCACATCCGGCCGGTTTTCATACCGGTCCAGCATGGCAGAAATAATCTCTTCCCGGGTGTGATCCGGGTACATGGCGATGATGTCATAGGCCACCTCATCCACCTGGTGGACAGCGCCGGAGCAGGTGTCCAGCACGATATTGTAGCCGTTTAGTTGATACTGGTGAACCATTGTAGCCTCCCATTGGTCTGCAATAAAAAAGTGCCGCTTGCAAAGCAGCACTTTTCATGAGCCTGTTCTTACATCTTGTTTTCGCAGGACTGATTGGCAACGCCGCAGCTTGTCTTGCAGGCGGACTGGCAGGAAGTCTGGCACTCGCCGCAGCCACCGTTTTTCGCGCTCTGGCACAGATCGCGGGTCTCAAGGGTAACAATTCTCTCCATGTTCAAATTCTCCTGTTTTCTTATGTTCCGGCGGCAAAAGCTGCCGTTCTCTTCGGGTAATATCATACCATGGGCACAGAGCAAAGTCAAGGTTCATTTCTCCGGGCTGCGCCGATAGCAGACTTGTTCGCTGCGGCGGATGCCCAGGGTGGTAGTGTGACGGAACATGGCTTTTACCATCCGTTCCTCCTCTTCCGGGCTGCACACCACGGTCAGCATCACGGCGGGCCGGGACTTTTTCATGCTGATGGCAGTGGTATAGACCTCGGCAGGATGCTCCTTCTCCAGTTCCTCCACCGCGAATCCGATCTCCTCGCCGGTCATGTCATCCAGATTGCAGGACAGGACACACACCGGCTCTCCGGCAGACTGACCCAGGACGGCACGGACGCAATTGGCAGCCGGAAAGTCCTTTTTCCCCATGCCGTATCCGATCTTTTCCGGGGTCATTGCCGGCATTTCTCCAAATTTCGTTCCAAAGAACTTCAGCAGCGCCGCACCGGTGGGGGTACAAAGCTCGCTTTGGATGGCGCCGCCGTAGATGGGCACCCCCTGCAGGAGATATGCCGTGGCAGGCGCCGGCACCGGCAAAATGCCGTGGGCGCAGCGAACTGTCCCCGCTCCCACATGGACGGGAGAAACCACCACCTGATCCGGTGACAGTCGGTCCATCAGCAGGCACACGGCGGTGACATCCGCCACCGCGTCCAGGCTGCCCACCTCGTGAAAGTGGACCTGGCTGACGGGAACTCCGTGAACGTGGCTCTCCGCCTGGGCGATCAGGCCGTAAACGGAAAGCACATTCTGCGCTACGCCAGCAGGCAGATCCATGCGGGATATCAGATGGGAGATCTCCTGCAGACCGCTGTGGGAATGGTGGTGATGCTCCGCGTGGTGGTTTTCCATCTCCTCGTCTTCCGTATGTCCGGAAATCCGCACCGACATATGGGTTCCGGTGATCCCGCATTTCACACTTTTTTCCGCAGAGAAGGAGACGTGAGGGATCCCCAGTCCGTTCAGTTCCTCCACAAAGCCTTCCGGATCCGGCAAAAGCTCCAGCAGCGCCGCCGTCAGCATATCGCCGGCAGCACCCATGGCGCAGTCAAGATACAATGTTTTCACTTTCTGACCTCCGTATGGTTGATCATGCCGGCAAGATAGCCCGCACCGAAACCGTTGTCAATGTTCACCACCGATACCCCGCTTGCGCAGGAATTGAGCATACTCAAGAGGGCAGACAGTCCTCCAAAAGAGGCACCGTAGCCGACGCTGGTGGGGACGGCAATCACCGGGCAGTCCGCAAGGCCGCCGATGACGCTGGCCAGAGCGCCCTCCATGCCCGCAATGGCAATAATCACCGTGGCATCCACGATCAGATCCATATGGGCCAGCAGCCTGTGGACGCCGGAGACACCCACATCATACAGCCGCACCACCCGGTTTCCCAGGGCCTCTGCCGTCAAAGCAGCCTCCTCTGCCACCGGAATGTCGCTGGTCCCTCCCGTGGCAACCACGATCTTCCCGATGCCATCTGGTTCCGGCAATTCTCCAACGATGCCGATTCTGGCCTCCTCATGGTAGGTAAGGGGGATCCGAGCGGAGACTTCCTCCGCCGCCTCCCGGCTCATCCGGGTGATGAGAATGGTTTTCTGTCCTGCCTGAAGCATGGCCCGGGCAATGCCTTCGATCTGCCGGGGGGTTTTCCCTGCTCCGTAGATCACCTCCGCCGCCCCCTGTCGGATCTTGCGGTGATGGTCGATCTTGGCATAGCCGATGTCCTCAAAGGGCTGCAGTTTCAGCTTGCTGACGGCCTCATCCACGGACACCTGTCCGGATTGCACCGCCTGCAGGAGCTGCCGAATTTCACTGTTCATCTCTGACCTCCAAATCCAGCAATACGCCGGCATATGTCTTTCGGAGCATTTCCACGATTGTCTCACGATTGTCCAGCAGAAGGCCCAACTGGGACTCCGGGAGCTGGATCTTCGCCGTTTTTCCAACCAGGCGGACCCGGAAATTCCGGAAGCCCAACTGCATCAGGAAATCCTCCGCCTCTTCCGTGGTTTTCAGCTTCTCCGCCGTGATCCGGTCTCCGGTAGGGATCCGGGTGGCAAGACAGGCATAGGCAGGCTTGTCCCAGGTGAACAGCCCCGCCTCTTTGGAGCGCCGACGGATCACATTCTTGGTAAGGCCGCACTCCCGGAGAGGTGACCGGACCTCCAGCTCCCGCAGAGCGGCCATCCCCGGCCGGTCGGAAGCATCGTCCGAGGCATTGGTGCCGTCCATCACCAGGTCATACCCGTCTGCCTTTGCCGCCCTCAAAATGGCATCAAACAGCAGCCGCTTGCAGTAGTAGCACCGGTTTTTCGGATTGGCACAGATCTCCTCCACGCCGAGGGGATCCGGTGCCAGCACCTGCATATTCGCCCCCAGCTCCCCGGCAAGGCGGAGAGCATCCTGATATTCAAAATCCGGCTGAAACGCGGTTTTTGCATAATAGGCTTTCACATCCGCCCCGGATTGGATGGCTGCGTACAGCAGATACGCAGAGTCCACGCCTCCGGAAAATGCCAGCGCAACCCGGCGGTTTTCCTGAAAAAAGGTATTGAGGTCCATGATATCCCCTCGGTTTCCAAATCATTTCACCTCTATCATACCACAACCATGGACAAGAAACAAGTCTCAAACCCCTGCCGGCTGTCTCCGTCCCGTAAAAAATAACAGCCGCAAATGCGGCTGTTATGCAGGTTGCTTTATCCTTTTACCGGGGTTTTCAATTCGTCGGTGCTGTCGGAGATCAGCTTCTTGGGGCACACGGTGGCACACAGGCCGCAGGAGGTGCACTTGGAATAGTCGATGGACGCCAGATTGTGATCCACCGTGATGGCATCCGCCGGGCAGATCTTCTTGCACAGGCCGCAGCCGATGCAGCCTATGGTGCAGCCCCGGATGGTCACGGCTCCCTTTGCATGGTTGGCGCAGGCAATGACGATCTGATTGCTCTTGTCCACAGGCACGATCAGATTTCTGGGACACTGCGCCGCACAGCTCATGCAGCCCACACACTTCTCCTGATCCACCTTCGCCACGCCGTCCACGATATGGATGGCATCGTACTTGCAGGCCTTGGTGCAGTTGCCGAAGCCCAGGCAGCCGAACTTGCAGACCAGCGGGCCCTTGCCTGCCACCTTTGCGGCGGCGGCGCAGTCCTGCATTCCTTCGTACACGCCCTTCAGCTTGGAGCCGGTGGGCTTGCCATCTTCGTCCACGCCCTTGAAGCCGGAGCAGCGGACCAGCGCCACCTTCCGCTCCACCTTCTCTGCCTTCACGCCCATGATCTGGGCCATAGCCAATGCGGAATCATTGCCGCCGGAAGCACATTTTCCGATCTCAGCCTTGCCCTCCAGCACCGCCTGAGCATAGGCGGCACAGCCGGAGTATCCGCAGCCGCCGCAGTTGGCGCCGGGGAGGCTCTCCGTCAGCTTTTCCAGCCGGGGATCCGTCTCGACATAGAACACCTTGGAGGCCACAGCCAGGATCAGTCCAAAGGCCAGAGCCAGACCGCCGAGCACACCGATTGCAATCAAAATATCCATGTTTCCACCCTCCTCAGAAGTGCAGGCCGGAGAAGCCCATGAATGCCAGGGCAAGCAGGCCGGCAGAGATCAGAGCCAGAGGAAATCCTTCAAAGCTCTTGGGGCAGTCCGCATCCTCCAGCCGTTCCCGGATGGAGGCAAACAGGACGATGGCCAACGTAAAGCCCAGGCCACCGGTAACGCCGTACACCACGCTCTGGAGAAAATCGTAGTTCTTCTGCACGTTCACCAGTGCCACGCCCAGCACGGCACAGTTGGTGGTGATCAGCGGCAGATAGATACCCAACGCCTGATACAGGGAGGGAATGCTCTTTTTCAGGAACATCTCCACCACCTGCACCACGGCGGCGATCACCAGGATGAAGGCAACCGTCTGCATATAAGCCAGATCCAGCGGCACCAGCAGCAGCGTGTACACCGCCCAGGTAGCTGCAGAGGCGATGCCCATGACGAAGGTCACGGCCATGCCCATGCCCAGGGCTGTATCCGTCTTTTTGGAAACGCCCATAAAGGGGCAGATTCCGTAGAATTTCACAAGGATAAAGTTTTCCGTCAGGATTGCGCTGAGAAGGATTCCCAGCAGGCTCTGAAGATAAGCGCTCATTTGGAAGCCTCCTTTTCCTTCTTCTCAATGCGCTTCATCAGCCACTGAGAGCCGGCGATGATGAAGCCCAGGGTCAAAAATCCTCCCACAGGCATGACCATCATCATGGCAGGATAGCCCTCGGGAATTACGGTGATTCCCTCGCCGCCGTTGAGGATGCCGCCGCCGAAGGTGCCGGATCCCAGCAGCTCCCGGATGATGCACATGATGCACAGGGCAACGGTATACCCTACGCCCTGGCACAGGCCATCCACTGCGGAGGCCAGCACGCCGTTTTTGGAGGCAAATGCCTCTGCGCGGCCCAGAATGATGCAGTTTACCACGATCAGGGGGATAAACACACCCAGATTCTCCGACAGATCCGGGAGAAATGCCTTCAGCATCAGATCCACGATGGTCACAAAGCCCGCAATGATCACGATGTAGGCTGCAATCCGGACATTGGAAGGGATCACCTTCCGCAAAGCAGAAATCAGCACATTGGAGCAGATCAGGATGATCGTAACGGAAATACCCATACCCAGTCCGTTAAACAGGCTGGTAGTGATGGCCAGGGTGGAGCACATACCCAGAAGCTGCACAAACACGGGGTTCTTGGTCAAAAGGCCCTCTTTGAGCTGTTTTTTGAAATTCATTTTGCAGCCTCCTTAACCAAAGTTTTCCACGCAGGCCAGCGCAGCGTTGACACCGGCAGTCACCGCACGGGAGGTAATGGTGGCGCTGGAGATGGCATCTACCTGTCCGCCGTCCTTGGTCACCGCCAGGGTGCCGCTCATGCCGGCAAACTGGCTCCGGAAGGCTTCGCCTCTGGCTGTCTTTGCGGCAGCCACCGCACCCAAGCCGGCAGTCTCTCCGTGCTTGACCACGGAAATGCCCAGCACCTTCCCTTCTTTGTCCACGCCCACCATCATGGTGATGGTATCGCCGAAGCCCACAGGTTCCACCATCACGGCGTAGCCTGCCGGGGAAGCATACACCGCGGAAACGATGCCGCTGTCATCCGTGAAGGACACAGGCTCCGCATCCTTGGCATCGGGCAGAACGGCTGCCATGGCAGCCAGGGTCTTTTCCTCGTCAATGGCCGCAATCCGGTCCCGGGTAATGGCGTTGACCCCGGCAAGCAGGGCCGCCACCACGGCGGTAATGATCATCAGCGTCAGCGCCAGACGGAGAACGTAGCCGATTACAGATTCCTTTTTCATTTCCGTCCGGCCTCCTTTCCTGCGCCGAATTTCACGGGATGTCCTACGTTGTCCAGCAGCATCACACAGGCATTCATCACCAGGATCGCATAGCTGACGCCCTCGTTGTAGGATCCAAAGTACCGGATGGCAACGGTGAGGACACCGCAGCCAATGCCGTACAGGAGCTGTCCTTTTCCGGTCAGGGGGCTGGTCACATAGTCCGTCGCCATAAAGATGGCGCCCAGCATCAGACCGCCGGAAAGGATCTGAGCAGCCATCCAGGCCAGCCGGTCGTTGCCCTGGGGGAACAGGAAGGTCAGAACCGCCACCGTTCCGATAAAGGCCAGAGGGATCCGGGGGGTAATGACCTTGCGGATCAGCAGATATCCGCCGCCGATGAGCAGCAGCAGCGCGGAGGTCTCTCCGATGCAGCCGCCGACCCGGCCGATCCACAGATCCATCAGGCTGTCGGTGGGCAGCATTCCCTGATGCATAGAGGACAGGGGAGTAGCCGCCGTAACGACATCAGCCGTATCCAGCAGACCGGCAGCGTTGGAAAAGCCCACCTTCACCCAATTGCTCATCAGCACCGGCCAACTGAACAGGAAAGCTCTTGCCGCCAGGGCCGGGTTCATGAAGTTCTTACCAATACCGCCGAAAAGCTGCTTCACCACCACAATGGCAAAGAAGTCGCCGATCAAAATGCACCAGTAGGGAATGGTTACCGGGCAGACAAACGCCAGAAGCACACCGGTCACCACAGCGGAGCAGTCGTACACCGTGGAGTCCTTGTGCATCAGCTTTCGGTAGATCCACTCGAAAAACACGCAGGCTGCGGCAGAGACCGCCGTCACCAGCAGGGCCCGGAATCCAAAGAAGTACACGCTTCCCACCAAGGCCGGAAGCAAAGCGATCAGCACATCCCGCATCAGCGTCTGCGTCGTCACCGGGCTGTGGGCGTGTGGAGAACTGGAAACGGTCAGTTCATAAAAGTATTTCATCTGTGCCATAGGGACGCCTCCTTACGCCTTCGGGGCGGGCTTGGGTGCCGCATCCCGGATCTTCTGCTTTGCCGTGCGGAAACTCTGGACCAGGGGAATGGTTGCCGGACAGGTGTAGGCACAGCACCCGCATTCAATGCAGTCCATGGTGTTTTCCTTCTTCATGGCCTCCACGTTTCCGCTTCTCTCCGCACGGTACATCCGGACGGGCATCAGATGCATGGGGCACACGCCGATGCACTTACCGCAGCGGATGCAGTGGGGCTCCTTTACCGCAAAACGGTTGGCAGAGCCCAGAATGGTCACCGCGTTGGTTCCTTTGGTCACGGGAGCAGACAGATCAAACTGGGCAACGCCCATCATCGGTCCGCCGGAAAGGACCTTGTAGGGGTTTTCCCTGTGTCCAACGGCTTCCATCAGATCGTTCAGGCTGGTGCCCACCGCCACCATCAGGTTCTTCGGCTCCATGACGATGTCGCCGGACACCGTCACAATCCGGCGGATCAGGGGCATTCCCTCATACACGGCATCATGGATGGCCTTGCAGGTTGCCGCATTGAACACCGCGCAGCCCACTGCCGCAGGCAGTCCGCCGGAGGGGACCTGCCGTCCGGTAATGGCCTGGATCAACTGTTTCTCCGCTCCCTGGGGGTACTTGGCGGGCAGAACATCCAGCACCATGCCGGTTCGGGGATCCAGCGCCTGCCGGATGGCCTGTGCCGCCTCGGGCTTGTTGTCCTCCATGGCAATATGTGCCCCGGAAAGACCCAGAATCTTCATGACAATGCCGACACCGGAAAGCATCTGCTCCGGATACTCCTGGCAGAGCCGGTCGTCGGCAACGATGTAGGGCTCACACTCAGACACATTGACAATGATAGTATCCACCTTACCGATGCCGGAGCTGAGCTTCACATGGGTGGGGAAGGTGGCTCCGCCCATACCCACGATGCCCGCTTCCCGGATGATGCCCATCAGCTCCTCCGGGGTCAGCTTTTCCACTTCCTCCGGAGTCCTGGGCCGGATATCGGGGCAAAGCTCATCCTGATGATCGTTTTCAATGACCACGCTCATCATGGTGGAGCCGCTGCTGTGGGGGCGCATCTCCACACCCTTGACCGTACCGGAAACGGAAGAATGGACCGGGACACACAGACCCGCATTATCGCCGATCTTCTGGCCCACGGTCACATGATCCCCCTTTTGGACCAGGGGCTTACACGGTGCGCCGATGTGCTGGGACATGGGAATCACCAGAATGTCCGGCTCCGGAAACGCCTGAACCTTCTCATGTTCGGCATAACTCTTGTTCTCTTTTGGATGGATGCCTCCAAAAAAAGAAAATGCCATTTACTATCACCTCAATCAAAAATCGGTCTAACCGACATGCTTTTCTAATGATATATCATTTTTCGATTTTTGTCCAGATATTTTGCGGTTAGGCAGAAAAAATAATTATATATCGATAATCAAAGTTGTCTTTCCGCCCTGTTTTTGCTTATTCGTTCTCCGTCACCATTCCGGAAATACGCACGGAAAGATTGCAATTTGGACGAAAAAAGGATATGATAAACGATATATTCCCCCAAAATACTTTCAGAACACATCGGCGAAAGGAGCATTTCCATGTTTGAAGGCTTTCGTCCCCAGGCAATCGACTTTCTCTGGGGCATCCGGTTCAACAACAACCGCGAGTGGTTTGCCGACCACAAACAAGAATATACCCGGGAACTGAACAATCCGCTGAAGGCCATGGCGCAGGCGCTGTATGCCCCCTATTGTCAGAATCCCAACCTGATCATGAAGGTCTGCCGGATCCTGCGGGACACCCGGATGCACTATGACCTCCCCTACCGGGACAGCCTTTGGCTCTCCCTGCGGCCCAGAACGGAAGAATGGTACCGGGTCCCCAACCTGTACTTTTCCATCCGTCCTGAAGGGGTGGAATACGGCCTTTCCCTTTGGAGGCCCGAACCTGCTCAAATGGAGCTGTTCCGAAAAACCGTCTCCGCAGACCCGGATGCCTTCCTCTCCGCCCTGGAAGCCACGGAGCGGGCCACCGGCGAAAAGGTCACCGCAGACTGCTACAAACGGCCCAAGCCATGTGAAAACCCGGATCTTTTGCCATTCTTCTCCTGGAAAACCAATGTCTCCTGCTTCCGTCAGGAGCCGGTTGGCCCCGGGATTTTTGAACCGGAGCTTGCCGACCGGGTAGGCGCCTTCTGGGCTGGCACCCGTCCCCTGTTCGACTTTTTCGACACAATGCGCCCCATTGTGTAAAAAAAGTTGCCTTTTCCCTCGAAGATATGTTACAATAGCAAAAGCAACATATAGCATGGAGGTTTTCCCATGAAAAAGACCATTTATCAGGGCACTGCTACCGCCTTGGTCACACCCATGACATCCACCGGTGTGGACTATGACGCCCTTGCCCGTTTGATTGATTTTCAGTTGGAGGCCGGCATCGACGCTCTGGTTGCCGTGGGCACCACCGGCGAAAGCGCCACCCTCACTCCGGAAGAACGGACGGAGGTCATTGCCCAGACGGTCCGCCGGGGAAACGGCCGGGTTCCCGTCATTGCCGGCACCGGCACCAACGATACAAAGCATGTGCTGGAGTACACCCGTCAGGCCTGTGATGTGGGCGCGGATGCAGTACTGGTGGTCACTCCGTACTACAACAAGGCAACGCAGAACGGCCTGATCGCCCACTTTACCGCCGTGGCAGACGCATCGGATAAGCCCGTGATCCTGTACAATGTGCCCTCCCGCACCGGCTGCAATCTGCTGCCTGCCACTGCCGCCAGGCTGGCGGAGCACCCCAACATCACCGCCATCAAGGAGGCCTGCGGCAGCCTTGCCCAGGTGACGGAGCTGGCCTCTCTCTGCCTGGACAAGCTGGATATCTACTCCGGCGATGATGCCATCACCGTTCCCATGATGGCCGTCGGCGCCAAGGGCTGCATCAGTGTGGCATCCAATGTGGTTCCCGGATTGGTAAAGGAAATGACGAACCGTTTCCTTCGGGGGGATGTGGTCGGAGCCGGGGAGCTGCAGCGCCGTCTGGTGCCTCTGAACAAGGCCCTCTTCCTGGAGGTCAACCCCATTCCCGCCAAGGCAGCCGTCTCTGCCATGGGCTTCGGAGAAGAACATATCCGTCTCCCGCTGACCCCCATGGAGCAGCCGGGACGGGACAAGCTGTTTGAAATCATGCGGAATCTGGGGGTCAACATCGGATGAAAGCGATTATCTGCGGCGCAAACGGCGCCATGGGCACACTGCTGTGCAATCTTCTGAAGGATGAGGTAGTGGGCAAGGTCAGTATTGACGGTGCCAATGGCGTCCCCACCAGCTTTCAGCAGCTTGGTTCGGTTGGCGCCGATATCATCCTGGACTTTTCCCATCACACCGCCGTCTCCTCCCTGCTGGAGTATGCCGTGGAGCACCGCTGTGCGGCTGTGATCGGCACCACCGGTCACACGGCCCAGGAGCGTGCTCTCATTGCCCGGGCCTCGGAGAAGATCCCCGTGTTTTTCTCCGGAACCATGAGCCTGGGCATTGCGGTGCTGTGCCGTCTGGCAAAGCAGGCTGCCGCTTTCTTCCCGGAAGCGGACATTGAGATCGTGGAAGTACACCACAACCGGAAAGTGGATGCCCCCAGCGGCACTGCCCACCTGCTGTTCGATTCCATTGCCCAGGTTCGTCCGGAGGCCACGGAGCACTGCGGCCGGTCCGGAGAGGGAAAGCGCTCCCAAAACGAGATCGGGATCTCCTCCCTGCGCATGGGCGGCATCGTTGGCATCCACGAGGTGCATATCTGCACTCCTACCCAGGCGCTGACCCTGCGGCATGAGGCCTTCAGCCGGGAAATGATGGCGGAGGGTGCCGTGGATGCTGCCCGGTTCCTGCTGGGAAAGCCTGTGGGGCTGTACGACATGAACGACCTGGTGGAGGAACGATAACATGGAATGCTGGCACATGAGCGGAGCGGGCAACGACTTCATGGTCGTGGATGCCCGGGGACGGGAGATGGACTTCTCCCGGACCGCTGTTCAGTTATGTAAACTTTCCGGAGCGGACGGCTTTATGGCCGTGGATGAATCCGGGGTTGCCGATTTCCGCCTCCATTTTTACAATTCCGACGGTTCCCGGGGGGAAATGTGCGGAAACGGCAGCCGGTGCATCTGCCGTTTTGCCTATGAGCACGGCATTGCCCAGGAGACCATGACCCTGGAGACCGATGCCGGCATCGTCTACGGTCACCGGATCAGTCAGACCCAGTATCAGGTTCGGCTGAACAATCCGGGTGTACTGGATCCGGAGCGCCTGCCCGGGGTCGCCTATGTGGAGCTGGGAAATCCCGGCGTTCCCCATGCCGTCACCGAGGTTCCGGATCTGAGCTGGGATCAAAAAGAGGCACTTCTGCCCCGGGCCCTGCAGCTTCGGCACCACCCCGCCTTTCCCAAGGGCGCAAACGTCAATTTCTACACCTGGATCGCACCGGACCGACTTCGCGTCCTGACCTATGAGCGGGGCGTGGAGGGGTACACTCTTGCCTGCGGCACCGGATGCGGCTCTATCAGTTCCGTCCTGTTTGCCGCCGGAAAGCTGCCCTCCGGGAAAATCACCCTGGAAAATGAAGGCGGAACCCTGAAATTTCAGGTTTCGGGCACCGGCTCCCAGATCACCTCTTTGCTGATGGAAGGTCCCACAGAGGTGCTTCAGGTCTATGAGATCTGATCTGTCCCTGTGTATCGCAAGACCCGGCAGGCGCTGCCTGCCGGGTCTTGTACATTGTCAATATTGCATTTCCTTCAGGATCCGGTCCATGGTTTTGCTGTTGCGCAGAGAGAACGCATTGGATACATGGGGCGTTTCCAGACCCATGACACAGCGGCCGAGCTGTTCCACTTCCAATCCATAGTTGTGAGGCGTCTCCACGGTCTTTTCCACGGTTCCCTCCTTGGTCTGCAGGGTATAGCGCAGAGCCCCGTCCTGATTGAACTGGGCATCTGTGAGGATGCTGCCTGTGGTGCCGTAGAATGCCATTCTGTCAATCCGCCTGCCAGGAGCCAGATCCATTCCGCAGGTGAACACGCCCCTTCCCCCTCCCGGGAACTTCAGAAAGCCGGTAGCCATGGTATCAATCCCCTGGTCGGAGAATTCCGCCGTTGCATGAACAGACTCCGGATCCTGTCCGAACATCCACAGGATCAGGCTGGTGCAGTAGCAGCCCAGATCATAGAAGCTGCCGCCGCAGGTGTCCTTGTGCATCCGGATGTTGGAGGGGTCATGGCCGGGGGTGGAAAACTCGCTTTCGATATAGTTCAGCTTTCCGATGGCGCCGCTGTCAATTTCCTCCCGGATGGCGCGGATCAGCGGGCTGTGGAGATAGGCAAACGCTTCCATGAGATACACGCCGTTTTCCTCAGCCGTCCGGATCATCGCTTCCGCCTGAGCAGCGGTGGGTGCCAAGGGCTTTTCGCACAGCACGTGCTTTTTCGCCTGCAGGGCTTTGATGGACCATTCCGGGTGCAGGTTATTGGGCAGTGGGATGTAAACCGCCTGGATCTCCGGATCCGCCAGCAGCTCTTCATAGCTGCCGTAGGCCTTCCGGAAGCCGTACTCCCGCTGAAAGGCCTGTGCCTTTTCCAGACTTCTGCCTGCCACTGCGGTCAGTTCACAGTTTTCCGCCTGGAGCATTCCGGGAATGGTGCATTGCCGGGCGATTTTGGCGGTACCCAATAGTCCCCACTTGATTTTTTCCATAAGAAGCATCTCCTTTTCATTGTGTATGTTTCTGCCGCTTTTTTTCCGGAGGAAACAGCGGCAGAGGATCGATTTGATCTCTCTTACAGCACCAGGCACCACAGCGGCGTGGTCAGCAGGGACAGCACCGTGGAGACCGCGATACACTTGGCAGCAAAGGGGGCATCCGCGCCGTATTTGGCTGCCAGGATGGCCGTGGTCCCACCCATGGGCATCGCCGCCAGCACCACGGACACGCCGGTAGTCAGGGCGCTGATCCGGAACAGAAGGCAGCCCATCCACAATCCCAGGGGGATCAGCAGCAGCCGGATCACGCAGTACAGTACCACATCCCGGTCAAGGGGGTGCCGGAAGCTGCTGCCGCCCATGATGATGCCGATCAGCAGCATGGAAAGGGCCGTGTTGCAGCTGCTGAAGCTCTTGATGGTGTTGCCGAGGAAGGCCGGCAAAGGGATCTGCAGCAGCATGATCACCATTCCGATGGCTGCCGCCAGGATACAGGGGTGAGTCAGCGTCTTTTTCAGCACCGCTTTCCGGTGTTCCCGCTTCTGCGCAGGATCTGTCTGGCCGTCATTTGCCATAAAATACCCGATGCCGGTGGACCACATGACGATCCGCTGAGGAATCAGAAAGATGGAGGCCAGGAGCTGGCCTTCGCTTCCGAAGATCCCCTCCGCTATGGGATTTCCCAGAAAACCGGAGTTAGAGCACACGGTGCCGTACTGCATTACGGCCCGGCGCGCATGGGCATAACGGCCGTAGGCAAACCGGCTGACGGCAGCACAGCCAATCTGAAGGAACAGGGATATCAGAAGCACCGAAAAGGTACTGCGAAGGACATCCATGTGAAAGGGGATCCGGAAAGACTGGATGATGTTGCAGGGAAGCACCAGGTTGATCACCAGGTCCGTCAGGAATTGTTTTCCCTTTTCATCCACCATTCCCACTTTTCGGATAAAGACCCCGGTGAGCATCAGCAGGGCAAGCTGTCCCTGCAGCGTCAGCAGGGAAGGAAGCTGAGTCATTGCATAGACCTCCGGAAAGACATTGTGCGGCAGAGGGATCTGTCCCTGCTATTATACCGCAGATCATCCATTTGTCAAAAGACAAAAACATTTTCCCAAAATGTCCTCTTTACCTTACAGATAAAATATAGTATACTGATACCGGATTTTCAACAACATCAGGAGGAATCAATTGTGAGAAAAACCAAGATCATCTGCACCATCGGCCCCGCATCGGAGAACGCAGAAACTCTGAAACAGATGTGCCTGGCCGGCATGAACGTGGCCAGACTGAATTTCTCCCACGGGACTTACGAGGAGCAGCAGCGGAAAATCGATCTGATCAAGCAGGTTCGGGAGGAGCTGAATCTTCCCATTGCCATCATGCTGGATACAAAGGGTCCGGAATACCGGATCCGGACTTTCCGCGACGGAAAGATCACGCTGAAGGAGGGCGATTGCTTCACCTTTACCACTGAGGAAGTGGAGGGAGACGAGACCCGGGTCAGCGTCAACTACAAGGGTCTTATCAATGACCTGTCCGTGGGCGACCGGATCCTGGTGAACAACGGACTGGTGGTATTTGACGTAGTGGCCCTGCAGGGCTGCAACGCGGAGTGTAAAGTCGTGGTAGGCGGCGAACTGAGCAACCGCAAAAGCATGTCCTTCCCCAACAAGGTGATGACCGGCCCCTTCCTTTCAGAGCAGGACAAGTCCGACCTTCTTTTCGGCATCCGGAATGATGTGGACTTCGTTGCCGCTTCCTTTGTCTCCACCCGGGAGAATCTGGAAGAAATGGTGCAGTTTCTTCGGGAAAACGGCGGCGAAAAGATCGACGTCATTGCCAAGATCGAAAACCGTGCCGGCGTGGACAATATCGAGGAGATCTGCCAGGTCTGCGACGGCATCATGATCGCCCGGGGCGATTTGGGCGTGGAGATCCCCTTTGTGGAGGTTCCTGCCATTCAGAAGCAGCTCATCAGCAAGTGCCGTATGCTGGGCAAGCGGGTCATCACCGCCACGGAAATGCTGGAGTCCATGATCCAAAACCCCCGGCCCACCCGTGCAGAGATCTCGGACGTTGCAAACGCCGTGTATGACGGCAGCTCCGCCATCATGCTCTCCGGCGAATCCGCCGCCGGCAAATACCCGGTTCAGGCCGTCAGCGTCATGGCGCAGATTGCGGAATACACCGAGCAGCGGACCAGCTATGTGAAGCGGTTCTACCACGCGGAATTCAAGATCAAAAACACCATGGACGCCATCTCCCACGCCACCTGCGCCATGGCCATCGATGTCAATGCCAAGGGCATCGTGGTATGCTCCGTGTCCGGCAAGACCGCCCGGATGGTCAGCCGGTTCCGCTGCCCGGTGGACATTCTGGGCATGACCACGGACCCCAAGATCTGGCGGAAACTGAGCCTGAGCTGGGGCGTCACGCCGGTGCTGTCGGAGACCTTCAGTTCCATGGATGTGATGTTCTATCATGCCCTTGCCCACGCCAAACGGGTGCTGGGTCTGAAGGCAGGCGACACCGTGGTGCTTACCGGCGGCCCCATCAACGGAGCGTCCGGCAACACCAACACCATAAAAGTCGAAACCGTCTGAATACACACAAAAACAGGCCGGGCCGGGAGCATTCCTGGCCCGGTTTCATCGTGTCGCAGCGCCAGTCTGGCGGCTGACCCACAATGACCGGCTTTTCAGCCGTCTCTTTTCGCCGGAACGAACTCCCGCTTGACATCCGTACCGCGGAGCATTAAAATGAAATAACAAAAAAGGAGGTTTGGCAAATGAGATTTTTGCGTAAAATGACGGCTTTCCTTCTGGCGCTGGTGCTGATCTGCCAGTTTGTGCCGGCGGTTCACGCGGAAACCGTGGCCAGCGGCATCTGCGGCGAGAACCTGACCTGGACCCTGGACAGCAACGGAAAGATGACCATCCGCGGCTCCGGGCGGATGTGGGATTTCCTGGACGATTCTCCCTCCTACGATTACCATCCCTGTCCGTGGGAAGAATACAAACTGCAGATCAAGTCGGTGGTGTTCGAGGACGGGATTACTTATGTCGGCGCAAGCGCTTTTTACCTCTGTGAAAACCTGTCTGCTGTCCAGTTTACCGATTCGATTCAGAAAATAGGCAACTTCTCGTTCTTTTGTTGCGAACGTCTTCAGAATTTTGTCTTGCCGAAGAATCTTCAAAGCCTTGGGCAGGAAGCGTTTGCAGGGTGTCCATGCATCACCTCCGTTACCATTCCGTCCACCCTTGGTTTTTTGGATGGCGGTGTTTTCTCCTGGGATACCGGCTTGACCTATGTGTATTTTGAGGGGTATTCCGGCGGAGTTTTTGTCAGCGGCGACAGTCCTTTCAGAGGCTGTTCTTCTCTGGAAGCAATTGGTGTTGCGGATTCTCATTTTGCCCTGTTTTCTTCGGATGGCGTACTGTATCAACAGGATTCCCTGCTGCAATATCCGCTGGGGAAGAAGGATATAAAATACCGGGTGATTTCCGGAACGACGAATATCGTACAGTTTGCATTTGAAGACGCAGTGTATCTTGAGCAGGTGGTAATTCCCGATACGGTGGAATCCATCGGGCACAGTGCATTTTGCGGATGCCGGAAGTTGAATTCGATACGATTTGAGGGCGACGCACCTGCTTTTTTGCGCGACACCTTTGAGAGAGTGACTGCCACGGTTTACTACCCCGCAGGCAACAGCACCTGGACAGCGGATATCATGCAGGATTACGGCGGAACGCTGACCTGGGTCGCCTACACGCCGAAGGACGGCTGGGAGAAGGAAGACGGCAAGTGGTACTACTATGAAGATAACCAGCTCGTCACCGGGTGGAAGAAGATCTCCGCCAAATGGTATTACTTTAACAGCACCGGTATCCTGCAGACCGGCTGGAAGCAGATTTCCGGCAAGTGGTACTATCTGGGCACCGACGGCGCCATGCAGACCGGGTGGAAGCAGATCTCCGGAAAGTGGTACTATCTGGGTACCGACGGCGCCATGTGCACCGGTATGCAGAAAATAGGCGGCAAGCTGTACTACTTCGGATCCAACGGCGTATGGCAGAAATACACCGGCTGGAAGCAGATCAGTGCCAAGTGGTACTATTTCGACAGCAACGGCGTGGCCCTGACCGGGTGGCAGAAGGTGAACAGCAAATGGTACTACATGGATGCAAACGGCGTGATGCAGACCGGGTGGAAGCAGATC
>JAQXVF010000046.1 GCA_029224785.1 Bacillota bacterium | reverse complement strand
ATCCTGCAAAGGGAGATAATGTGTGTGGTAGCCATATTTTTCTCCATAAACCAAACCTGCGTCTTTCATCACCTTCATGTGCTGAGAAATTGCAGATTCTGAGATACCAAACTTTTTAGAAAGAGAGCGCACACAATGCTTTCTTTCCAAGAGAGCTTGATATATTTTCAAACGCATTGGCTCACCCAATGCTTTTAACATACGGTCAAGTTCCATACTGCTGCTCCTTTTATTTTAGTAACTACTTAATTGTAACATCATCGTTTGTTTCAGTCAACACGAAATTAAAAAACGCCCGCAGGATTTCTCCCACGGGCGGCGTGTGGTCAGCTTATGATAGTACGAATAGTGAAAGAAATAGCAGGCAGTCCGAAAACTACCTGCTATTGGAGATAATGTGCGCTAATTTGTGATTATTCCCATTCAATGGTTCCGATGGGCTTCGGCGTCAGATCATACACCACACGGTTGATGCCGGGCACCTCGTGGGTTATGCGGTGGGTGATGTGGTGCAGAAGCGCGTAGGGGATCTCCTCGATGGTGGCGGTCATGGCATCGGTGGTATTCACCGCACGGATGATGGCAGGCCAACCCTCATAGCGCAGGCCATCCTTCACGCCGACGCTTTTGAAATCCGGCACGGAGATGAAGTACTGCCAGACCTTTCCGGCAAGGCCGTTTTTGTCGAACTCCTCCCGCAGGATAGCATCGGCTTCCCGCAGAGCATGCAGCCGGTCCCGGGTAATGGCACCCAGGCAGCGGACGCCCAGGCCGGGGCCGGGGAAGGGCTGACGGTAGACCATGCTGTGAGGCAGGCCCAGAGCCTCGCCGACCACCCGGACTTCGTCCTTGAACAGCAGCTTCACCGGCTCTACCAGCGCAAACTTCATATCCTCCGGCAGTCCGCCCACATTGTGGTGGGCCTTCACGCCCTTGCTCTCCAGAATGTCGGGATAGATGGTTCCCTGGGCAAGGAAGGAAATATCCGACAGCTTTTTGGCCTCCTCGTCAAAGACCTTGATGAACTCGGCACCGATGATCTTCCGTTTCCGCTCCGGCTCGCTGACCCCTGCCAGCAGATCCAGGAACCGGTCAGAGGCATCCACATAGATCAGGTTGGCATCCAGCTCCTTGCCGAAGACCTGGATCACCTGCTCGCTCTCTCCCTTGCGCATGAGGCCGTGGTTCACATGGACACACACAAGCTGACGGCCCACCGCACGGATCAGGAGCGCGGCAACCACGGAGGAGTCCACGCCGCCGGACAGGGCCAACAGCACTTTTTTGTCACCGATCTGCTCACGCAGCAGGGCGACCTGCTCATCAATAAACTCTTTTGCCAGTTGGGGAGTGGTAATGCGCTGCATGGATTCGGGACGAACGCTGCTTGTCATATTCAGACCTCCATAAAATGATTTTTCAAATCGATTATACCTGTTCCCCCCGGATTTTGCAACCATGATTCCGCAAAAACAGCCAGTTTCTCCTTCTCTCCCCTCCGGTTCCCGTTCATTGCATTCCGTCAAACAACCTCCGGGTTTTTTCCCATTCTTTTTGGACAGGAACAGTAGACGGCAGGAAGAAAATATGGTAGAATATCCCTTATTACAAAACGGCAATTTCCTGTGTGCGGCAGGGTTTGCCGGAATCATCGCTCCCTTTGGGCAGGCTTCCGGGTCTGCCTCCGAGCGGAAAAGGAGATTCGGAAATGAATGTATATCTGGACCTGTTTCTGACCTTCGCCAAGGTCGGCGTCATGACCTTCGGCGGCGGCTACGCCATGCTCCCCATTCTTCAGCGGGAAGTGGTGGAAAACAAGCACTGGGCCAAGGATGAGGAGTTGATGGACTATTACGCCATCGGCCAATGCACCCCCGGTGTCATTGCCGTCAACACCGCCACCTTCATCGGCAAAAAGTTCAAGGGCATCCCCGGCGGCATCATCGCCACCCTGGGTGTGGTGTTCCCCTCCCTGGTGATCATCACCCTGATCGCCGCAGTCCTCACCAATTTTGCAGATCTGCCCGTGGTGCAGAACGCCTTCGCCGGCATTCGGGTCTGCGTCTGCGTATTCATCTTCAACGCAGTGATGAAGCTGTGGAAATCCGCTGTGGTTGACATCCCCACCGGGGTCCTTTTTGCCATTGTGTTTCTCGGCTCGGTATTTCTGGATCTGTCTCCGGTGGTCTACGTGCTGTTTGCCGGGATCATGGGCATTGTTCTGACGGTAATGGGGGTGCGGAAAAAATGATCTTTCTGAAACTGTTCTGGGAATTTTTCAAAACCGGAATGTTCAGCGTAGGCGGCGGCATGGCCACCGTCCCCTTCCTGCAGGACATCGCCGAAAAGACCGGCTGGTTTAACTCCGCCCAGCTTGCGGATATGATTGCCGTGGCAGAGAGCACTCCCGGCCCCCTGGGTGTCAACACCGCCACCTATGTGGGTTACACCGTGGGGCTTCCCGTGGGAGGTGTCGGCACCGGCATTCTGGGAGCAGTCATCGCCACCCTGGGCCTGATTACCCCCTCCATCATCATCATCATTGTTATCGCCTATTTCCTGGAGAAATTCCGGACCAACCGGTATGTGGACGCGGCATTTTACGGACTGCGGCCGGCCTCCGTGGGCCTGATCGGCGCCGCCGGCATCAACATCGTTCTGCTTAGCTTCTTCCGTGTCAGCAGTCTTTCCCAGTTGGCAGCAGGCTTCCATTTTGACTACCGGCATATCCTTTTGGCTGCTCTGGTCCTGGTTCTGACCCGGTATGTGAAGCCCACCAAAAAGCTGCACCCCATCTATTTCATTCTGATGTCCGCCGTCATTGGCATCGTATTCGGATTTGCTCAATAAGGGCAGAAATCTCAGAAAAGAAAAGGAGAAAGAAATGAAAACAAAGAAAAAGTGGAACCTGACCCTGGCCATTTTCATCGGCCTTGTACTGGGCGCAGTTTGCGGATTGCTGATGCCCGGCCGCTATGAGTGGGCCCTGCCCGTGATTTCCCTGGTCTCCAATGTGTACATGAATGCCCTGCGGATGATGATCTATCCCCTGGTGTTCTGCTCCCTGGTGGTGGGCATTCACGGCATCGGCAGTGTGTCCGCCACCGGTAAGATCGGCGGCCAGACCATTCTGTACTACATTGCCACCACCCTGATCGCCAGCCTCATCGGCCTGTTCCTGCCCAAGGCTCTGGGTCTGGGCCAGGGCGTGGTCATTGAGATGTCCGAGGCAGCCGTGGAGGCCACCAAGTTCACCAGCCTTCTGGACACCGTCTCCAATCTGCTGCCGGCCAACCCCATCGCCTCCTTCGCCGAGGGCAATATGCTGCAGGTGCTGGTCTTTGCCGTGGTTATCGGCATCACCTGCCTGTCCGTGGGAAAGAAGGCAGAGCCCTTTGTCCGCCTGGCAGAGGCCATCAACGAGATTTCTGTGAAGATCATTTCCGTGGTGATGAAGTTCACCCCCATCGGCGTGTTCTGCTCCATCTCCTATGTGATGTACGCCAACGGCACCCAGACCATCCTGGCCCTGGCCAAGGTTCTGGCCGCCCTGTATATCACCTTTATCCTGTACGTTCTCATCGTCTACGGCGGCATCGTGAAGCTTCTGGGCAAGTGCAGCCTCAAGACCTTCTTCACCAAGGTCATGCCTGCGGCTCTGAATGCCTTCGGCACCTGCTCCAGCTCCGCCACTCTGCCCATCAGCAAGCGCTGTGCCGATGATCTGGGCGTACCCAACGAGATTTCCTCCCTGTCCCTGCCTCTGGGCGCCACGATCAACATGGACGCCGTGTCCATCCTGATGTCCTTTATGATCGTGTTCTTTGCCAACGCCTGCGGCGTGGAGGTCAGCTTCGGCATGCTGGCCATGGTGCTGCTGTGCAACACCCTTCTGAGCATCGGCACCCCCGGCGTTCCCGGCGGCGCCATCGCTGCCTTCGCCGCGCTGGCAGCCATTGCCGGACTTCCCATGGGCATCATGGGCGTGTACATCAGCATCAACACCCTGTGCGATATGGGTGCCACCTGCTGCAATGTGCTGGGCGACCTGGCCTGCTCCGTGGCCATGTCCGAAACCGCCAAGCTAAAGAAGAAATAACAACGTCAAAAAGCCAACCGCCCCTGCGCAGATGCTTATCTGCGCAGGGGCGGTTTCTCATCGGCTCTGCACTCCTCAGCCTTCCCCCGCAATCAGGGAGATCAGCTTCAGGGTCAGGCGACAGGACTGCTCAAAGGCGCCCAAGGGGAGAAACTCACAGGCCGAATGGAAATTGTGGGCTCCGGTAAAGTAGTTGGGGGTGGGAATGCCCCGGGCGGACAGGCAGGATCCGTCCGTACCGCCCCGCATGGCGATGGTTCTGGGGGGAATGTTCAGCGCCTCCATGGCCCGGTAGAGATTATCCACACACTGCCGGTTTTCCGGACGGATGGCATCGGCAATGTTGGAATAGACATCCTCCATCTGCAGAGTGATCTTCGCCCGGGGATACTTCTGCTGCACCATCTCAGCCGCAGCCCGAAGGTAAGCTTTCTTCGCCTCGTATTTTTCCCTGCTGTGGTCCCGGATCACCACCGACACCCGGGCATGCTTTACATCCGCGGTGATGCCGTTCACCCACAAAAAGCCCTCCCGGCCTTCGGTGTGTTCCGGTGTCTGCCCCCGGTCCAGCAAATTCACGAAATCCACCGCCGCCAGGGCCGGATTCACCAGTTGATTCTTGGCAGACATGGGGTGGGCGGTGATTCCCGTAACGTCCAGCCATGCGGAACCTGCGTTGAAGGTCTCATACACCACCTCGCCCAACCGGCAGCAATCGATGGTATAGGCATAGTCCACGGGAAAAAGGGAAAGGTCCAGGGATTTGGCCCCCAGAAGGCCAATTTCCTCATCCGGCACGAAGCAAACGTAGATCTCTCCGTGGGGAAGGGACGGATCCTCCGCCAGCACCTCCAGACTGACCATGATATTGGCAATGGCGGCCTTGTTGTCCGCCCCCAGCACGGAGGTACCGTCGCTGACCAGAATGTCCTCCCCGATGTACTGCTGCAGCTCCGGATGCTCCGATGCCAGGATATAAATCTGTTTTTCCCCGTTCTGGCAAATATCACCGCCGGCGTAGCTGCGCACCAGCACCGGATGGATCTCCGGGGAAAGCTGCACATTCACCGTGTCCAGATGGGCCACCCAGCCCACCACCGGCACCGGGGCATGCCCCTCCGGCAGCCGGGCAGGCAGCCGGCCCACCACCACGCTGTGCTCACTGATGGAGATGTCCTGAAGGCCCAGCTCCTCCAGGTCCCGCATCAGAAGCTCCGCCAGTTCCCGCTGGCCGGGGGTGCTGGGCACTACGCCTGCCCCCGCTTCGGACTGGCTGCTCACCGCCGCATAGCGCAAAAACCGTTCCGTCAGTCTCTTTTTCAAATCCATAGCCGTCACCAACCTTGTATGGATGCTTCCCATATCGAAAGCCCTGTTCTCTTTGTCCATTTTCAAGCCGTCCTTCCGGCCCGAAAAGAGGATCTGCCAAAATCATACCGCATACGGGGCACTTTGGCAATCCGGCAAACCGCCAAAAATGACGTACCACAGCTCTTTTCCCCCGGAGCAAACGGGAAAAACTGTAAGAAAAGTGTATGATTTGCTCCTGCGGCCTTTCCTTGACATCCTCCTGCCGATTTCCTATAATAAAACAAACAACGGAGGTGAGGGCAATGGAACGCATATTGGTGGTGGACGACGATCCCGCCATTTCGGAGATCCTGCAGGCCGCCCTCACCGACTGCGGGTATCAGGTTCAGGGTGCCTGCGACGGAAGCACCGCCTGCCGGCTGGCCCTGAGTGAAAAATGGAATCTCATTATCATGGATGTGATGATGCCGGGCATGAACGGCATTCTGGCTACCATGCGGATCCGGGAGAGCAGCAATGTGCCCATTCTCATTCTCTCCGCCAAGGCGGAGGGCAGTGACCGGGTGCTGGGCCTGGAGGCCGGAGCCGACGACTACCTGGTCAAGCCCTTTGACCGGCAGGAACTGGTGGCCCGGGTGAAGGCCCTGCTGCGGCGGTATCAGGATCTGGGCTCCATCCGGGAATCCCACACCGGCGACGGTATCCGGATCCGGGACATTTGCCTGGATTTCTCCCGAAAGCAGCTCTTCGTCCGGGGGGAGGCCGTCCACCTCACCGCCACGGAATACAAGATTCTGGAGCTGCTCATGACCCATCCGGACCGGGTGTTCTCCGCCGAGGAGATCTACTCCCGGGTATGGAACTGCGACGCCTTCGCCGTGGAGAATACGGTAATGGTACATATCAGCCGCATCCGGGAAAAGCTGGAGCTGAACCCAAAAAAACCCGAATATCTGAAGGTGGTGTGGGGCATTGGCTATGTTTTCAAAGCATCGTAAGCTGTGGCAGGCCGGCTTCTGTCTGCTGTTTTCTCTGCTGCTGACGCTGGGTTTCTCTCTTTGGAGCCGGGCAGGTCACTTTCCGTTTTTCGGAGAGACGGCGTTCACCACCATGGAAACCGTCGCCCAGGGAACCACCGCCGGGGCCACCCGGGAAACCGGCGCAGAGGAGACTCCCACAGAAGTCACCGTGGAATCGCCCTACGCTTCCGCCAGGGTTCGGTTTTTCCTGACCCGGGCCGCAGCCCTGGGCTCCATTCTCCTGGCGCTGGTCTGTCTGGGCTTCGCGCTGAGCCTGTGGAACCAGACCCGTCCTTTCCTGGGGCCGGAGTCGGAAATACTGATCCTGCTGTTTCTGGTGTTGTGTCTGATCCGGCTGACATACGTGCTGTCCCTGGATGGCTCCTGGGCTGCCGCCGCTCTGTTTTTTCTGGGACTTCTGCCCTTGAGTGCCGTGCTGGGCTGCCTGCTTGCCTGGGCAAAGGCCCGGTTCCCCCTCTCCTGGCTGGGGACCCACCGGCTTGCCCTGCTTCTGGGAGGAAAGGACACCCCGTTCCGATTTTACCCCGGCCTGATCCTCCTGGCGCTGCTGTTGTTCCTGTCCGCAGGAGTCTTTTTCTGCCTGTTTGCCGGTCCTGTTTTCGGAATCCCCTTTTTTCTCCTGTCTGCGGGGGAGCTTTCCCTGCTGCTTTGGTATCAAAAAGGCGTCAGCACCCTTCTGACCCAGATCCGGCATTTGCAAAGCGGTCAATCCGTGGTTCCCTCCCCCGGTGCCTTGTATGACCAGCAGGAAGCCCTCTGCTCCCTGCAGCAGCAGATAGAGGAGGCCGTCCGGAAGGCCGTGGCAGACGAACGGTTTAAGGTGGAGCTGATCTCCAACGTATCCCACGACCTCCGCACCCCGCTGACCGCCATTTTAGGCTACGGAGAGCTGCTGGAAGGGGAGTCTCTCTCCCCCGAGGGCCGTCAGCGGCTGGACGGACTGAACCGGAAAAGCCGCTATATGCGGGATCTTGTGGACTCCCTGTTTGAGCTGACCAAGGTCTCCAGCGGCACCGTGGAAGCCAAACGGGAACCCTTGGATCTGATCCGTCTGCTGGAGCAGACCGTGGGTCTGGAAACCGATGCCATGAACGCGTCGGGTCTGGAGCTGCGGCGGAAATACTGCACCGGCACCCTGCCCCTCATTACCGACGGCAGCCGGGTACATCAGGTGTTCATGAATCTGCTGGAAAACGCCATGAAATACGCCCTTCCCGGCACCCGGATCTACCTGACCGTCAGCGAAACGGCGGAGAGCGCCGTGGTGAGCCTGACCAACACCGCCTCCTATGAAATGGATTTTACCCCGGAGGAGATCGTGCAGCGCTTTGCCCGGGGCGATAAGGCCCGCACCACCCGGGGCAGCGGTCTGGGCCTTGCCATTGCCCAGACCTACTCCGAATCCGTAGGCGGAAGCTTCCGGGTGGAGGTGGACGGAGACCAGTTCCGGGCCATTGTCACCCTGCCGAAACCGTAAGAAAACCGAAAGATTCTCCCCAAAGGAATGAAAGAAATCTCCTGTATGCTGGAAGTATCCAGAATACGGGAGGTTTTTTCATGAAACGGGAACCGGGTATCGACCTGATCCGGCTGACAGGTCTGTTCTTTGTGGTAGGCGTCCACTTCTTCCTCTATAACGGGTTTTACTATGCCCCCCAGCAGAGCTGGGCCATCTGGTTGGCAGACTGCGTACGGTGGCTGTTTTTCTCCTGCAACGGCATCTTCATGATGCTCACCGGCTATTTGCGGTCCCGAAAGTCCCTGACAGCCGGCTACTGCCGCTGCCTGATCCCGGTGCTGCTGGCCTATTTTCTGGTATCCTTTGTCTCCATCCCCATCCGGCACCTGGTCTTTCACGAGGAGTATACCCTTGCCGAATGGACCTGCAAGCTGCTGAGCTTCGGCGGGGCCTACTACGGCTGGTACATCGGGATGCACGTGGGACTGATTCTCCTTTCCCCAGTGCTGAACATCGCCGTCTCCGTCAGCGACCGAAAAACCCTGCTGCTGCTTGTGGGATCCCTGCTGACCGCCACCGCGCTGCCCTCCGTCACGGATCTCTCCCTTCTGCCTACCTGGTGGGAGGGCTGCTATCCCCTGACCTACTACCTGCTGGGCGCCGTCATCGCCAGGCTGCAGCCCCTGGTCCGTTCGGCACCGTGCCTGGCCGCCGCAGCCGCCACCGCCGTCTTTTTGGGAACGGTCACCTATTACACCGCACCGGACACCATAGACGGTGCTTTCGTTCAGGGATACGGCGGGTTCTGGATCACCCTGATTGCCCTGTTCGTCTTTCTGGGGCTGTACCGCCTGAGCCCCGGTCCCCGGATCTGCCGTGTCCTGTGCTGGGCCGCCGGCACCTTCCCGGAGGGGTATCTTCTCTCCCATCTGTTGGATGCATGGGCCTACAACCTGTTCCCCCGGTGGAAAACCCCCGGCGCCTACCCTCTGCTGTTTGTCTGCGTCACGGTTCCCATCTTCCTGTGTTCCATCCCTGCCGGGAAGGCCATGCACTTTCTGGCGGTCCGGATCTCCGGGCGGATTCAGGCAATCCGATTGCCCGGCAGGGAACGAGTCTGACCCTCCAAAGAATGGAAAAAAAGTAAAAGCCGAGTGGAGAATTTGAATTGCATTGGGGCAGGAAAACCTTTATGATGGCTGTGGATACAATTGAACTACTGCCAAGTAAAGGAGAAATCTGTATGCGCAAAGAATTTGAAAGAGTGACCCCGGAATCCGTGGGTATTCCTTCTTCCTCCATTGAGACCCTGCTGGACAAGCTGGAAGAGGGCTGGACTGAGCCTCACGGCCTGATGATCATGCGTCACGGCAAGGTCTGCGCCGAGGGCTGGTGGAGTCCCTATGCCCCCGGCATCCGCCACGGCCTTCAGTCCCACACCAAGACCTACGCCGCCACTGCCGTTGGCATCGCCTACACCGAGGGCCTGCTGAAGCTCACCGACCGCATTGTGGACATCTTCCCCGATGAAATCCCTGAGAATCCCTCTGAAAATCTGAAAAAGCTCCGTGTCCGGGATGTACTGTGCATGGGCTGCGGTATGGACGAAATGCCCCGCCCCAGCATGGACTGGATCCGGGAATTCCTGGCGACTCCCGTTGTCCACGAGCCCGGCACTGCCTTTATGTACAACTCCACCGGCTCCACCTTCCTGGGCGCCATTGTCCGGAAGCTCACCGGCCTGGGTCTCCACGACTACCTGAAGCCCCGCCTGTTTGACAAGATCGGCATTGATGCCGACAACCTGCGCTGGACCTGTATGCCCGACGGCATGGAGATCGGCGGCGGCGGCCTCTCCGCCACCACCGAGGACAACCTGCGCCTGATGAAGCTGTACGCCGACGGCGGTGTGTGGGAAGGCCAGCGGATCCTGGCGGAGGACTATGTGAAGCTGGCTACCTCCCTGCAGAACGAGTCCGCCACCGAGCGTGCCGTCAATCCTCCCGCAGAGGATAATTTCGTAGGCTACGGCTTCCAGATCTGGATGTGCCGCCCCAAGGGTGTGTACCGTGCCGACGGCGCCATGGGCCAGTTCACCATCGTTTTCCCCGACCGGGATATGCTGCTGGCCATCACTGAGAACGCCTCCGGCTCCACCGGCGGCGTCATGCCCCAGAAGGTGCTGGACACCATCTGGGAGTGGCTGGCTTCCCTGCCCGAGGCTTCCGTGGACAGTCTGCCGGAGGATGAGGCCGCCTCCGCCCATCTGGCCCGCCGTATGCAGACCCTGGCCATCCCCAACCCCAAGCGTTCTCCCGAGTCCGCCACCGCTGCCAAGGTCTGCGGCAACACCTACAAGGTCACCGAGGGCTATTTCTCCCTGGACGGCGGCGGAATGAACCGCTTCATGAGTGGCGCCGCCATGGCCCCCGGCGCAGAGACCGTGAAGCTGACCTTTGGCACCGGCACCGCCACCCTGGAGACAGTCTCCGAAGGCAAGACCGTTTCCATCCGCCTGGCCATGGACGGCTCCCGTGCCGAGAACCATCTGGAAGGCCACCCCTCCATCGCCCTGTGCTCCGCCGCCTGGGAGCAGGAAAATGTGCTGAAGGTGGCTATGCGTATGGTGGAGACCTGCAACGAGCGTACCTTCACCTTCACCTTTGACGGCGACAGCCTGGAAATCGCCGACCACACCAACAACGTCTTCTTCAAAAAGCCTTTCCTCATCAAGCTGGTCAAGGCCTGATCCCAAATCCTTTTTTGCCGCCCCGGAGTGACCCCGGGGCGGCGTTTTTCTGTCCTTCCCTTGACGTCTGGCAGAATCTGTCATAAAATAGACGGTATCCTATGAAACGGAGGAAACGGAATTGAAAAACAATCAAGCTGCCGCCAGAGCCAAGCGGCAGGCCATGATGCTGGAAGATCCCATGCTCAGCGTCATTCCCAGGGTCGCGATCCCCATGATCGTATCCACGGTCATCGACTCCCTGTACAACCTGGCGGACACCTTCTTTGTCAGCGGCCTGGGAGAAGTCGCCACCGCCGCCGTGGCAGTCAACGATTCCCTGATGACCATCCTGCGGGCCGTCTCCATGGGCTTTGCCATGGGTGCCGCCAGCTACATCTCCCGGCTGATGGGAGCCGGCGAGGACAAAAAAGCCTGCAATGTAGCCACCACCACCCTGACCATCGGCTGCATTTTCTCCCTGCTGTTCGGTCTTATCTGCTTTGCCTTCAAGGGTCCCATTGTGGATCTTTTGGGCAGCACCCGGGAGGCCCACCACTACTCCACCCAGTATGCCACCTGGATCCTGCTGGCCGCCCCCTTCACCACGGCAAACCTGATTATGAACCAGCTATTGCGCAGTGAGGGCAGCACCACCTTTGCCATGGTGGGAATGTGCTCCGGCTGTATTCTCAACTGTGCCCTGGATCCCCTGTTTATCAACACCTTCCAGTGGGGTGTTGCCGGTGCCGCAGGGGCCACCGCCCTGTCCAAGGTGTTTTCCTGCATCATTCTGGCCATCCCCTATGTGCGGCACACTGCCATGCTGGAGATCCACCCCCGGCACCTGTACATCGACAAGGCCAATATGCTTGAGGTGGCCCGGATGGGCATCCCCGCCTTCCTGCGGATGAGCCTGCTGTCCCTGGGCGGCATCGTCACCAACAATGTGGCAAAGGGCTTCGGCACCGCCGTTCTGGCAGGGATTGCCGTTGCCAACAAGCTCTATCGTTTCATTGGCTCCGTCATCATGGGCTTCTCCCAGGGCTTCGGCCCCGTGGCAGGCTTCTGCTGGGGCGCCCGGAAGTACAAGCGGGTAAAATCCTCCTTCTATACCACCCTGGGCATCGGTCTGACCGGCTGTATCATTCTGGGTACGCTGATGTTTGTTTTCGCAAAGCCCATCATCAGTCTGTTCAATTCCAGTGCCAATGAACAGCTTCTTGCCATCGGTATGCTGAAGCTCCGCACCCTTTGCCTTGCCTTCCCCCTGCACATGACGGTGATGATCACCAGCAACCTGTACCAGTCCCTGGGCAAGCCCCTGGGCAACCTGGTGCTGAGTCTTTCCCGCCAGCTTCTGTTCCTGATCCCCCTGGTGCTGATCGTTCCCAGATTCTTCGGTGCAGAAGGGCTGGCCTGCTGTCAGGCCGTCTCCGATGCCCTTTCCGGGCTTCTTTTGGCCCTTCCTCTGGGCTATTCCCTGATGCACCGCGTCAGCAAGCTCAAGGACGGAGATCCCCCTCCCTTCGGCAAAATCAGGGCTGGAAAAGCCTGAAAAAAACGCTGACCTTCCCGGTCAGCGTTTTTTCAGCGTGTCAAAAGAGTCCCTTGGCTCCCCCTTGGGGGGAGCTGGCAATGACCCGGTACGGGGCATCGCCTGAGAGGGGATGCTGCACCGAAAAACCATACTGCTGCAGAAATTCCCACCCCGCCCCTCTCAGCCTCGCAAAGCTCGGCAGCTCTCCCCGCAGGGGCGAGCCAAGGGCTGCGGCGGAAAAACCTCTGTCACCTGCCCAGATTCCTCGTCAGAGGGAGGCTTTTCGTAAAGTGGTGGTTTTTCGACAGTCTCAAAAACATTCTGAAGTATTATGTTAACCATTCCATGCATTCCGCATTACTTTGCCATGCGAAGCTCCCGAACCTTCTCCACCGGTTCCGGGGCCTCATCCCGGGCGCCGGGATACCTCCGCACCAGCCGGCGCATTACACAGAAATAGCAGGGCACCAGGAACAGGTCTGCTGCGATCCAGGCAATGGGATTTGCCCAGCAGACGGCGGTGAAGCCCATCACCGGCACCAGACCAATGCCCACCACGCACCGGGCCACCATTTCAAACACTCCGGCAAAGACGGCAGGACCCGAAAAGCCCAGACCCTGGATGGTGAAGCGGTACACATAAATCAGAATCAGGGGAATATACATGGCGCTGCAGATCGTCTGATACTGCTGGGCGTTTTCCAGAACACGGCCCACAATAACCGGATCGCTTTCGTCCAGAAACAGGGACGCCAGGTCGGTGCCAAAGAGGAAAAGCACGCCAAAGGCAACGAGGGCGTAACTGACACCGATGATCAAACAGTCCTTCAGTCCCCGGCGAACCCGGTCCAGGCGCAGCGCTCCCACATTCTGGCCCGCAAAGGTAGCGGCGGTGGTGCCCAACGCATCCATAGGCGCGCAAAAGATCTGACTGGCCTTGCTGCCGGCGGTGACCGATGCCACAGCCACGGTGCCCAATCCGTTGGTTGCCGTCTGGATCACAATGCTGCCAATCGCGGTGATGGAATACTGCAGACCCATGGGAATGCCCATGCCGCACAGCCGCTTCATATGCGCCGTGCTGGGCCGCATCTCCCCGGGGTTCATCTTCAGAATGGGGAACTTCTTCCACATATACACCAGGCACAGCACCCCGCAGACACCCTGGCTGATGACGGTAGCCCAGGCCGGACCTTCCACGCCCATTCCCAGCAAACCTACGCTGATCAGGTCCAATACGATGTTCAGCACCGATGACAACAGCAGGAAATACAGAGGGGACTTGGAATCGCCCAGAGATCGAAGAATTCCGGAGAGCAGATTGTACAGGATTATGGCGGGGATGCCCAGGAATATCACAAAAATATAGCCATAGGCTTCCCGGTAGAAATCCGGTTTCGTATTCATCAGCCGCAGGATCCCGCCGCAGAATACCGTGGTGGCCAGAGTGACCACCAGGGCAAAGGCTCCGGCAAGATACAGCGCATTGGCCACATATCTTCTTAGATTAACATAATCTTTCTGTCCGAATTTCTGGGCCACGGGAATGGCAAAGCCGGCGCAGATGCCGGAGCAGAACCCCAGCACCAGAAAGTTGATGGATCCGGTGGAGCCAACACCCGCCAGGGCTTGGACGCCCAGGAACTTGCCAACCACGATGGTGTCCACCATATTGTAAAACTGCTGAAACAGCAGTCCCAGGGTCAGCGGCAGCATGAATCCAAGCAGAAGCTTCATGGGGGAGCCGGTGGTCATATCCTTGATGGTTGATTTTTTCAAGAGAATCACCTCATTTCATAGATTCGTCAACAGATTTTACACCGGATCGTCCCATATTTCAAGCCGTAATTTGGACGAATTCAATAAAATTGCAGGCATAATTTTGTTGAAAACATCAAATCCCCCCACCGTTTCCCTGTGTTGAAATTTTATGTTAACGAATAGAACAAAATGAGACCCGAAGAGGCGTTCTTCCTCCTCGGGTCTTGATTCAGATTCCGGCAAAAAACCGATCCATGGTCTCCAGGGTGCGGTCCAGTTCCTCCTCCGTATGGGCCATGGACAGGAACATGGCCTCAAACTGGCTGGGCGCACAGTAGATCCCGTTCTCAAAGAGAAACCGGCAGTACCTTCCGAACATTTCGGTGTCTGCCCGGGAAGCGTCATCGTAGTTGTGCACCGGCGCATCCGTAAAGAACAGGCAGCCCAGGCTTCCCACCCGGTTGACGGTGTAGGGCAGCCCCCGGCGAAGGAGCATTTCCTCCATTCTGCCAAAGAACCGGTCCGCCTTTTCGTTCAGCTCCCGGTACCACCGGGGATGCTCCGCCAGCAGGCGAAGCTGGGTCAGGCCGGCGGTCATGGCTACGGGATTGCCGCTGAGGGTTCCCGCCTGATACACCGTACCCACGGGAGAAACCACACGCATCACATCCCGACGTCCGCCGTAGGCGCCCACCGGCATTCCGGCGCCGATGATCTTTCCGAAGGTGGTCAGGTCAGGACGGATGCCGTAGTAGCCCTGAGCGCCGTCGATACCCAGACGGAAACCGGTGATGACCTCGTCAAAGATCAGAAGGCTGCCGTTTTCGTCGCAGAGCTTCCGCAATCCCGGCAAAAAGCCTGCTTCCGGCGCCACCACGCCCATGTTGGCTGCCACCGGCTCCACAATCACCGCCGCGATCTGCCCCGGATTGGCCCGGAACAGGGCTTCCACACTGGTTAGATCGTTGTAAACGGCAGTCAGCGTATCCTCGGTGCAGCCGGCAGGCACACCGGCGCTGCCGGGCACTCCCGCGGTCATGACGCCGGAACCTGCCTTAACCAGCAGACCGTCGCTGTGGCCGTGGTAGCAGCCGTTGAATTTCACGATCTTGTTCCGTCCGGTAAAGCCCCGGGCCGCCCGGACCGCGCTCATTACCGCCTCGGTGCCGGAGTTGACCATGCGGACCATCTCGATCGAGGGCACCAGAGAACAGAGATACTCCGCCATGTCCACTTCCACTTCCGTGGCAGCGCCGTAGCTCAGTCCCCTTTCGCTGGCCTCCGCCACCGCCCGGCGGATCTCCGGACGGTTGTGGCCCAGGATCATGGGGCCCCAGGAGCCGACAAAATCCAGATAGGTCTTTCCGTCCGCGTCGGTCATATAGGCGCCGTCGGCGCCGGCAATGAACCGGGGACGCATTCCCACGGAGCCAAAGGCCCGGACCGGGCTGTTCACGCCGCCGGGGATGTATTTTTGGGCTCTTTCAAACAGTTCCTCAGAGCGGGCCATCAGCCGATCCTCCCCTCTTTCATGTAACCGGCGATCTTCTTGGCATAGTAGGACAGGTAGATGTCTGCACCCGCGCGGAAGCAGGAGGTCGCCATCTCGGAGACAATGCTGTCCTCATCGATCCAGCCGGCAGCCGCAGCCGCCTTGACCATAGCGTATTCGCCGCTGACGCTGTAGGCCGCCACCGGCACGTTCACCAGCTCACGAACCTTGGTGATCACGTCGCCATAGGCCACGGCAGGCTTGACCATGATGATGTCGGCGCCCTCCCGAATATCCAGCTCCGCTTCCTTCAGACCTTCCCGGACGTTGTGATAGTCCATCTGGTAGGTCTTGCGATCACCGAAGGCCGGGGCGGAATCCGCCGCATCCCGGAAGGGGCCGTAGAAAGAGGAGGCGTACTTCACGGCATAGGACATGATGGGCTTGTCCACATAGCCGTTTTCGTCCAGCCGACGGCGGATGGCGGCGATGCGGCCGTCCATCATGTCGGAGGGCGCCACCATGTCGGCACCGGCCTGAACCTGGCTCAGGGCGATGTCCGCCAAATACTTCAGCGTCTTGTCGTTGTCCACGTCATGCCCGCAGAGGATGCCGCAGTGACCGTGGGAGGTGTACTCGCACATACACACATCTCCGATCAGGTACATCTCCGGGAATCGCTCCTTCAACGCCCGCATGGCCTGCTGAACGATGCCGTTTTCGGCATAGGCACCGGAGCCTACCTCGTCTTTTTCCGCAGGAATGCCGAACAGCATCATCTTGCTGACCCCTGCCTTGAGATACTCCTCCGTCAGGTGCAGCAGGCTGTCTATGGTGTGCCGCATCTGACCGGGCATGGAGGGGATCTCCTGTGCCTGACGTATCCCCTCCGCCACAAAGGCGGGATAGATTAAGGAGGAGGGATCCATCCGGGTCTCCCGTACCATTTTCCGCAGCACAGGATCACTTCTGAGCCGTCTCGGTCTGATTGTCATTTCCATTTTGATACCCCCGAATCAAATGATTCCATCCGGATGCCATGGTGTGCCTCTACCAGCGCCACCAAAGCGTCAATGGTTGCTTTTTCTGCTGTTTTGGTCTGCATTCCCAGTTCCCGGGCCGCCCCGGCAGTCTGACTGCCAATGCAGAGCGCCGTCACATTCCGCAGATCCAACCCCTCTGCCGCCGCCGCAAAGCCCCGCACCGTGGAAGCGCTGGTAAACACCGCCACGGTCTGGGGATGCTCCGTAAACTCCTTCACAAGATCCGGCGTTTCCGGCTTTTCCAGTACCGTCTCATACACCGGCAAATCCGTCACTTCCACTCCCGGAACGGCTTTCAGGCCCTCCGTCAGGGCCTGGCCCCCGACTCTGGCGCGGGGAATCAGGATCCGGTCTCCGGGACATAGCTTCTCTGCCATGGCCTGCGCCAGGTGCTCTCCGTCAGAGACCCTTGGAATCAGATCCGCGGCAATGCCGTACTGTCTCAGAGCCGCTGCCGTACCGGAGCCCACGGCGGCAAACCCGGCATTTGCCAGACAGCGCACATCCCGTCCCGCCTCCAGCAGGCCGTGAAAGAACACCTCCACCCCGGCAGTACTGGTAAAGACCAGCCAACGGTAGGTTTCGATCTCCTCCAAAGCCCGGAAAAGGGCACGGTTGTTCTCCAGCGCCCGGGTGCGGATGGTCGGCACCTCAATGACCTGAGCCCCCAGCTCCGCCAGCCGTCCCGACAGGGTGCCGGCCCGCTGTCTGGGACGGGTCACCGCCACCCGGCAGCCGAACAGAGGAAGCTTCTCCGCCCAGGAAAACCGGGCGCTGAGGGTGCAGACCCTGCCCACCACAATGATGGCAGGCATCTCCACCTTTTCTTCCTCCGCCCGGTCCGGGAGGGTAGCCAGATCCGCCACCAGAGTCCGCTGCTCCGCCGTGGTGCCCTTTTGCAGCACGGCAGCCGGCATATCCTCCGGCATTCCGCCCCGGATCAGCCCGGTGCAGATCTCCCGCAGGTTGGAGATGCCCATCAGGAATACCAGCGTACCTCCGGTCTCCGCCAGTGCCCGGAAGGGAATGTCCAGCGGTTCGTTTTTCTTTTTATGTCCGGTGATGATGTGCACCGAAGAGCAGTAGTCCCGATGGGTCACCGGAATACCGCAGTAGGCCGGCACGGAAATGGCGGAGGTCACGCCGGGCACCACTTCATAAGGCACCCCATGCTGGGAAAGCAGCTCCAGCTCTTCGCCGCCCCGTCCGAACAGGAAGGGATCTCCTCCCTTCAGCCGCACCACCCGCTTACCCTCCAGGGCTTTCTGAAGCAGAATCTCGTTGGTCTGCTCCTGACGCAGCAGATGATTGCTGGCCCGCTTGCCGGCATTGATCGTTTCCGCTTCCGGCGGGATCAAGGCCAGGATACCGGAGCCTACCAGCGCATCGTACACCACCACATCCGCCTTCTGCAATACTTCTTTTCCCTTGATGGTCAGCAGTCCCACATCCGAGGGACCTGCCCCCACCAGCCATACCTTCCCCGTCATACGTTCCCTCCGTGAAGCCTCTCTGCCAGGGTCTTGCCCAGGCGCTCCGCATCCCGGACGCTTCCCTGGATGCTGCCGGTGACATATTCGAAGCTGTCCTCCCCGCAGTACAGGCCCCGAAGCGTCAGGATATCCCCGGACACCTCTGCGTGTGCCGCAATGGGAGACGAGCAGCCTCCGTCCAGCGCACGGACAAACGCCCGCTCCGCCCGGGCACAGGCCTCGGCGGTTTCGTCAAAAAATCCGTTGAGGAAGGCGTAGTCCTGACCCTGTTTCCCCTGCACCGCCAGGATGGCCTGACCTGCCGCAGGCAGAATCTCCTCCGTCTCAAAGTAGCGGCTGATCCGGTTTTCCAGGCCCAGCCGCTTCAGCCCGGCCGCAGCAAGGATCAAAGCGCCATACTGTCCCTCATCCAGCTTTCGCAGGCGGGTCAGTACATTGCCCCGGATGTTTTCCGTGGCAACCTCCGGGAAAAGGCGGCGAAGCTGCACGATCCGGCGTCTGCCGGAGCAGCCCACGGGCTTCGTCCTGTCCCAGTGGTCCGCACCTTCCGGCAGAACCAGCACATCCCGGGGATCCTCCCGGGGAGAAAAACCGATCAGCGGCAGAGCCTCCGGCACCTCCATGGGCATATCCTTCAGGCTGTGGACGGATAGATCCGTTCTTCCGTCCATCAAGGCCCGGTCCAGTTCCTTGACAAACAGACCCTTTCCGCCGATCTTTTCCAGAGGCCGGTCCAGAATCATGTCGCCGGTGGTTTTCATGGTCACCAGCTCCACCCGGACATCCGGCACGTTTTCCCGGATATAGCTGCACACAATCTCCGACTGAATCACCGCCAGCCGGCTCTCCCGGCTGCCGATTCGGATGGTTCTCATAAGATACCCCTTTCCTTCAGGAATTTCCTGATCTCCGCGGCGACCCTTGCCACCGCCCCATGATCCCGTCCGGTGCCGCAGATCCCCACGGACAGGGAATCGTTCACGGCCACCGCCGGGAAGAAAAAGTTGCTGTCGTTCCGGTCTGAGGCATTGTTGGCAAACAGCCCCATTTCCTTTGCCTGCCGGACGATGCTCCGGTTCAGATCCGGATCATCCGTGGCCGCCAGCACCAGAAACGCCCCGGAAAGGTCCTCCGGCTCATAGGCTCTGGGGATGCATTCCACCTTTCCCTCCCGGGAAAGTACCCGGATCTCCTCACAGATTTCCGGTGCGATCACCCGGATCCGGACGTCGAAAGCCGCAAGGGTCCGGGTCCGGCGCAGGGCAATCCTGCCGCCGCCTACCATCACCGCGGTCTTTCCCGTCAGATCCAGAAACAGGGGGAATTTCAGATCAGCCATGCTCCTTCCCTCCTGCCACCGCCGCAAGGCACCGGCGGAACACATCAATCCCCGCCTCGTCCCGCAGGGTGAACACGGTCTTTTTCAGTTCCTTCCGGGCTGCATCCCGGACGGCCTGGCGGAGCCTTTCCGACTCCTCCGGCGGCAGCTTCAGGGATTTCAGAGTCCCGCCCATGCGGAACAGCACCTCCTCGGCGAAGCGATCTCCGGCCTGCTCCACCTCCGGCAGCATATCCCGGCACTCAAACCAGTTGAGAAATTTCTTCTTCTGCTCCGCAAGCAGCATCTCCGCCTGGGCAAGCTGCTTCAGCAGTTCCTCGGTTCGGGGGACGGAAAAGCTGTCGATGTTCAGCAGTTCCACACCCTCCAGGCTTCCGATCTCCGGATCAATGTCCCGGGGCACCGCCAGGTCAATAAAGATCTTTCCCCGGCAATCCCCGCATTCCGTCAGGTTCCCGTAGGTAATGGTGGTGTTGGGGCTGCTGGTGGCGCTGACCACCATATCGCACTGGGGGATCAGGCTGTAGCGCTGGGAGTAATCGATGCGCTTACAGCCGGGAACCACCTCCACAATGCCGCTTCTGTACTGCCGGATGGTGACGGTCACCTGTGCTCCCAGAGAAAGGAGCGCAGAGGCCGTCCGCTTCCCCATTTCTCCGTTGCCGATGACCAGGCACTTCTTCCCGGCAAACACCATTCCCTTCTCCTTCAGATAATCGATGGCGCACTCCACCGCCGAGGCATTGGCGGTAGACAGGGACAGTTCCGTTTTGACTTTTTTGGCGCCGGTCACGGCGCTGCGGAACAGCACATCCAGCACGCTGCCGCAGCACCCGGCCTCCCGGGCGTCGTTCAGAGCCTTTTTGACCTGGGCAAGGATCTGGTCCTCTCCGATGATTCGGGATTTCAGTCCGCTGGACACCTCAAACAGGTAGGAAATGGCGTCTTCTCCCTCACGGACACAAAAAAACGGCCGGTATGTATCCGCATCCAGCCCCTTAAACCGGCAAAGGATCTCCACCGGATCCCAGGATGCGTTCTCACGGCTGCTGATCCACAGCTCCGTCCGGTTGCAGGTACTCAGCAGCACGCAGCCCTCAAACCCCGGATGCGCGGACATCTCCCCCATCAGGGCATTTCTTTCCGTGGTGGTAAAGGAAAACCGCTCCCGTACGACCACCGACGCCGTACTGTGGTCAATGCCGGCCATAAAAATCTGCATCTTCCGTCTTCACTCGTTTCTCAAAAAAATCGAGGCGCTCCCTTTTCCGGTTGATCCGGCAGCAAGGAGCCATTGCCCTTTTGTGCAAATTATACCAAATCCCCCCCAACGATGCAACCGGAAATCGATTCTCGGAAGCATTTTCCCATCCGAAGTCCCGGAAAGAGACCTCGCAGGCTCGTTGCTGTCTGCAGGCTTTCCCTCGTCCCCTCTTTTTCAGAACGATCAGCCCAACCCCCGGCTGAGTGTGCCGTGGGTCCGCCGGGGCGAAAACGGTGAACTGTACTACTGCGGGAAACTGGTAGAAAAGGAATCGAGATAACCATCCGGAGGCTCTTCCCGGCTCGGGGAGAGAGCCTCCGTTTTGGTCAACCAAGCGGAAAAGAGATACGGCAAAGCGCCGTATCTCTTTTCTCGTCTGAAATGGCCGCGGGAGAACCGCCGCGGAATCTCTTGCTCCTGTGAGCCTGTTACAGCTTGTAGATCCAGCCCATGTCGTCTTCAACGACACCGGTCTGCATACCATACAGAGTGTCGTACAGCTTCTGGGCGACGGGGCCCACCTTGGTGTCGCCGACTTCCACGTCCTCCCCCTTGACGCACAGCCAGCCGATGGGGGAAATGACGGCGGCGGTGCCGGAGGCGAATATCTCCTGGAGGGTACCGTTTTTGGATGCTTCCACGATCTCGTCAATGGACAGCTTCCGCTCGGAGACCTGGATGCCCCATTTTTTCAGGAGCGAAATGACGGAATTGCGGGTAATGCCGGGTAGGATCGTGCCGGAATCCAGGGGCGCGGTGATGACCTCGTCTGCAATGCGGAAGAAGGCATTGGAGGTGCCGATCTCTTCCACATACTTGTTCTCGGCCGCATCCAGCCACAGCACATCCTTGCAGTTGTACTTCATGGCATCCTGGGAAGCCCGCATAGCGCCGCCGTAGTTGCCGCCGCACTTGGCAAAGCCGGTGCCGCCCCGGGCTGCCCGGATGTACTCATCCTGCACATAGATCCGGGTGGTGGTCAGGCCGCCGTCGTTGGCTGCGTAGTAGGAGCCGGTGGGGCTGAGGATGATCATGAACTTGTAGTGCTTTGCCGGCAGGACGGAGAAGGAGACCTCGTCGCCAAAAATAAAGGGACGGATATACAGGGCAGTGCCGGGCGCGGAGGGAACCCAATCCATATCCTCGTGGATCACGGCCTTGACGGCTGCCAGGAACAGATCGCCGGGCAGCTCCGGGATGCACATACGCTCGTTGGTACGCTTCATACGGGCAATGTTCATGTCCGGACGGAAGAGCTGGACGCCGCCTTCCGGATTCCGGTAGGCCTTCATACCCTCAAACATACACTGAGAATAGTGCAGTACCGCGCAGGCAGGCTCAATGAGGAACGGCTCGTGGGGAACCACCCGGCCGTCGTGCCAGCCCTGGCCCTCGTCATAGTCCATGACGAACATATGGTCCGTGAAATACCTGGCAAAGCCCAGCTTGGTCTCGTCCTCGGGACGGGGCTTGGGGTGAGTGGTTCTGGTTACGGGAAATGTGTATTCCATTTGATTTCTCTCCTTTTCTCAATAAAGCTCCGGCCGGCGGTCGGCAAAAACGTGCATGGATTGGCGGATCCGGTCGGTAATCCCGAAATCACAGTCTGCGGTTACGGTTTCCGGTCCGGCACCGGCCTGGGCCAGCACCTGCCCCCAGGGGTCCACAACGGCAGAGCAGCCGCCGTACCGGGTATCTCCTGCTTCGCCGCAGGCATTGCAGCAGGCAAGGAACATCTGGTTCTCAATGGCCCGGGCACGGGTCAGTACCTGCAGATGGGGGATCCGCACATCCGGCCACTGAGAGACCACAAACAGCATCTCCAGCCCCTGCACCGTCAGCGCACGGGTCAGCTCCGGGAAACGGATGTCGTAGCAGATGATCAGGCCGCAGTGGTGTCCATCCAGGGAAAACCGGCACACATGATCCCCGGGGGTGAAGAATTCATGCTCTCCCATGGGGGAAAACAGGTGGGTCTTGTCGTACCGGGCGATGCAGGTGCCGGTTCGGTCAAAGACACAGGCGGTGTTGTACACCTTCTCCCCCCGGAGGCAGGCCACGCTGCCTGCCACCAGGTGGATGCCCAGTTCCTTTGCCAGTCCGCTCAGAAAGGACACCGCTTTGGTGCAGTCCGGATCCGCCAGTTCTTTCAGATTTTCCCGGGGGAAGAAGCCCACATCCCACAGCTCCGGCAGCAGGATCACGTCCGGATTGTCCTTGGCAGCCTCACGGATCCTCGCCTCCGCCTCCCGGTAGTTTTCCTCCGGCCGGCCCAGCTTCACATCCATTTGAATGCAGGATACTCTCATGCCAGGAAGTCCTTTCCTGCCTGCATGGCCTGCAGATTGGCATCCAGCAGGTCCGCGTGCCTGGCGGAGACGATTTTTTTCAGTCCTGCCATCACGGCCTCCTCACCGACGCAGCCGGTGGCCTTGACAATGGCACCCAGCAGGATCATGTTGGCCAGATTGGGCATTCCCATTTCGCCTGCCATCCGGGTCGCAGGGATGTAGTACACCTCCACATCGTCCCGGGTCACCTTCCGGGAAACCATGGCGCTGTCCACGAAGATCTTTCCTCCGGGCACCACGTCTTTTTCATACTTGTCCAGAGAAGGCGTGTTCATCACCATCAGCACATTGGGGTTCTGCACGATGGGGGATCCCACCGGGCTGTCGCTGATGATCACGTTGCAGTTGGCGGTGCCTCCGCGCATTTCAGGGCCGTAGGAAGGCAGCCAGCTCAGCTCCCGCTGCTCCATCAGCGCGGCATAGGCCAGAACCTTGCCGGAAAACAGCAGTCCCTGTCCGCCGAAACCGGCGATCACAATCTGATATTCTGCCATTTTAGCCCTCCTTATCCCGGAATACCCCCAGGGGATACTGGGGAATCATCTTCTCATCGATCCATTCCAGCGCCTTCTGGGGCGTCATGCCCCAGTTGGTGGGGCAGGCGGAAAGCACTTCCACCAGAGAGAAGCCCTTGCCCTCGATCTGGTTTTGGAACGCCTTCCTGATGGCCTTCTTGGCGTTGCGGACATTTTTCACGTTGTTGACCGTGACACGCTCCAGATAGGCGGGGGCATCCAGCGTAGCCAGCAGCTCACACACCCGGATGGGGTAGCCCTGGGTCTTGGGATCCCGGCCGTAGGGGGAAGTCTGGGTCACCTGTCCAATGAGGGAGGTGGGTGCCATCTGGCCGCCGGTCATGCCGTAGATGGCATTGTTGACGAAGATGATGGTCACATTCTCGCCTCTGGCAGCGGTGCTGACGGTCTCACACATACCGATGGAAGCCAGGTCCCCGTCGCCCTGATAGGTGAATACCACCTTGTCCGGCATGGCGCGCTTTACACCAGTGGCGATGGCCGGTGCCCGGCCATGGGCTGCCTCGATCATATCGCAGGCAAAATATTCATAGGCCAGCACCGCACAGCCCACCGGCGCCACGCCGATGGTTTTTCCCTCGATCCCCAGCTCATCGATGACCTCCGCCACCAGCCGGTGGATGATGCCATGGGTGCAGCCCGGGCAGTAATGGAATACTTTGTCAGTCAGTGCTTTGGGCTTTTCAAATACCACCATGATGCTCAACCTCCCTGTTCATTTGCCTTGCGGATCTTCTCCAGGACCTCGTCCGGAGAGGGGATCATACCGCCCACCCGGCTGCAAAGATCCACGGGCTTTTTGCAGCGGATCGCCAGCTCCACATCTTCCTTCATCTGCCCCATATTCAGCTCCACGCACAGGAAGGAGCGTATCGTTTCCGCTGCCGCCTGCAGGGGCTTTTTCGGGAAGGGCCACAGGGTGATGGGACGGATCATGCCCACCTTGATTCCCTGCTTCCGGGCTTCCACGATGGCATTCCGGGACACCCGGGCAGTGATGCCGCAGGAGACCACGCAGATCTGCGCATCCTCCATCATGAATTCCTCCCACATAGGCTCGTCCCGCTCAATGGCGGCATAGCGCTCAAACCGCTCCACATTGGTCCGTTCCAGCGTGGCAGGATCCAGATACAGGGAATTGATAATGTTGTGCTTCCGCTTGCCCTCGGTACCTGTGGCAGCCCATTGGGGAGGCTGAGCAGCGGGATCCTTCGGCTCCGGCAGAACCACCGGCTCCATCATCTGGCCCATGGTTCCGTCTGCGAGCAGCATGGCGGGCATCCGGTACTTCATGGCCAGCTCAAATGCCTTGCCGGTCAGGTCCGCCATCTCCTGGACGGAAGCAGGCGCCAGCACCAGCACGTGGAAATCACCGTGGCCCGGCCCCCGGGTGGCCAGGAAATAATCCGACTGGGAGGGCTGGATGCCGCCCAGTCCGGGACCTCCCCGCTGCACATTGACAATGAGCGCCGGCAGATCCGCGCCTGCCAGATAGGAGATGCCCTCACACTTCAGGGCGATTCCGGGGCTGGAGGAGGAGGTCATGGCCAGTTTTCCGGTGGAAGCTACGCCGTAGACCATGTTGATGGCAGCGATCTCGCTTTCCGCCTGCAAAAAGGTGCCTCCGATCCTGGGCATTTTCTTTGCCATGTAGGCCGCCACCTCGGTCTGAGGGGTGATGGGATAGCCGAAATAGTGCCGACAGCCGGCTAAAATGGCCGCCTCGGCAATGGCCTCATTGCCTTTCAT